>CAZTAB010000121.1:0-3693 GCA_964611475.1 uncultured Verrucomicrobiota bacterium
AAAAAAGTACAGACAGCTGAAGGCCGCCCAGCTGAGATCAATAGGCCGCGCGTCAAAAAACTAATCTCTGCAAGGGCAGGTCATAGCGTGATAATTATGCCCCAAGGTTCAGGAGGACCCGGGAAACGCGGACCGGCGCTTCGCGGTGTCCTTCCAGTTCGTGGAGATCCGCACCAGCCGGGGACGAGCAGGTCTTCGCGTCAATCCGGTGGTTCAGCTGGCCGAGAACACGACGCTTTCCGATCTTTTCGCCTCGGGCTGGGGTGGCTGGGTCGCGCGGGCACTGGACCAATGCACGACGACACTGCAGCAGATGGAGGCACGGGTCGCGGAATGCGAACCCGCAGATTCGACCTCCATTCGAAACGTCATGAAACGGATCCCCGCGGTGATGACCCAGTTCATCAATTCCGTCGAACGCGGGCACCGGCAATCGACCCGGAGGACCCATCACAGCGAAGTCCGGCGAAAACAGGAACGCCCCGTGCACATGGCGGTGGAGGACATGCGCAAGGCGGACACGGCATCGCTCCTGTTCGACGAAAAGACCGACACCGTCATCGTTCCGGGCGGGCGGAACCGGTTTCACGTCTTCACGCCGGGCGGCAAGCACGTGACCAGCTTTTCAGGCAACCCGGGCACGATCGAGTTCCGGACCAAGACGAGGCGATGGCGGCCGTTGAACACCGAGGAGCGAGAGAAGTTCACGGGAAACCATCACGGCAGTGACAAGGGACAGGATACCCGGTGACGGAGATTAAACCCGGGGCATTCGATGTTTACTCAATCCCCCTTTCGAACAGGTCCTCCTCCTCCAGTCCGAGGTAATGACCGATTTCGTGGACGTAGGTTGTCCGAAGTTCCCGCCTGAAGGTTTTCGGATTGCCCTGTGCGTAGGACCAGATGTTATCCAGGAACAGAAGAATCTGGGCGGGCAGGTAATGGACTCCTGATTCCGCGTCGGGATGCCGCACGCCGACGAAGAGCCCCAAGGTGTCCGGTTCGATTCCATCGGAGATCATGTCCTCGCTCGGCTCCGGCTCCAGGACGACAGGAAGTTCACGGATTTCCTCCCGGAGTTCCTCCGGAAGCGCCCCGATCATGGCCTGGATCTCCGCCTCTGCGCGCCGGACCAGGTCCTGCCAAGAAGGATCAGAACGCATAATGAAATGAATGCGGGGGATCCCCCATTCGCGCCTTGGGGAAGGCATCGGCATAGCGAAGAGCCGGGGCTGGCGGAGAGGGCGGGATTCGAACCCGCGGAACGCCATAATCGACGTTCAAAGGATTAGCAATCCTCCGCATTCGACCACTCTGCCACCTCTCCAATATCTATTTAAATGCCTGCAATAAAGCTATTTATGGCTATCATTGCAGTTGATCCCGAATGGCGAATCACACCCCAGTAACGGGTTCTGAAACGTGTTTGACCATTCCTTCGCCTAAAATCAGCCAGTAGAGATTAATGCCCCAGACAACGAACCGCAAGCATAGAGGGCTTATCATCCGACCCCGGGATGCTCGATGGCAGGTCGACTTTGGGACACATCAGGGGAAGCGAAAGCAGTTTTCATACGATACGATTCAGGAAGCTAAAACTGCCGTAGACCTTCACCTTGATGACCGGCGTCTCGAAACCATCGATAGACGAAACCGCAGAGTCGCAGTTCACGATCGAAGCCATCCTACTGAGTGGCTCGAAGCAGGCAAACGAAGTCTTTGCTATGGGAGACACTCACGGCTTCAGCAAGCAGATCATGCGGAAGGCCGCGACCAATCTGAAGGTTATCTAGGGAAAAGAGGGCTTCGGTGGGGAAGGTTCCTGGAACTGGAGCTTGCCCAACGCACCTTAGATTCTCCGTTTGGCAAAGACACCCCTGGTTGGGCCTCGTAAAACTGGCCCATGAACGGTGTTCGTCTACGCTACCTTAGCCAAAGGAGTCAGACGAATGAAAGGCAAACGACGGACGACGGAAGAGAAGATCCGCATATTTAAGACAAGCGGACGGAGAACGAACGATCCTGTAACCTGGTGCCCGGACTAACATAACTACTGGGCCAATTCGGTGAGCCCGACCAGGCTGCCGCAATCACATTTCAAAGCCAAGCTGCTCAAGTTGCGAAAGCTCAGGATAGGGCAGGAATTCGCAGGGCAAACCCTCGACCCCGTACGTTTCGTGTTCCGGACGCGGCACCATCTTCGCGGACCACCCGAATGTACCGATCAATACGGTGGGTTCTCCCTCGATAAACGCATCGTTAACCGCTTCGACGACGCCGGGAATCCGCTCTTCACTCCTGATCCATCGGCACGTAATGCGTTCGCTGCTGTAGTAGGTGAGTTGCCACATCAACATGGCGTGCTGAGTAAAGGCAAACTTGAAGTTCTCCTCTACCAGGACCTCGGCGAGCCTATGCATATTGTCGTCGCTTGATGGTTTGTCGTACCCAGGACGAAAGTGCATTTGAAAGACTCCAAAAACACCACCCGTGCTCAGAAGCACAAACGCGAGAGCCACCAACGCAACGGAGGCACGGCTTGTCTGCCGGAATCGTGAGAATTCGATGGCCAGCCAAGCGATTGCATACGGCAAAACGGGAAGCAAATACCGCGACTCCGCCGGCAGGGTCAAACAGGCGGCCGCCTGGGCAACCGTCGCGGCAGCCAGAATATGGGAAACAGGAAACCAACTCCTCCGGGTAAGGCGGCGGACTTGGGAGATTGTGCCGAACACTACCAAGAGAATAAAACCCAGACCTGCAACCTGATACCCTTGGTTAGTGTTGATCCCGACAAACAGGTGAGAAGTCGCCAGGTCCCAGAGTCGGGACGGAAGTGATGGCAGCTCGCTGATCAATCGCAGAGGCCGGAGTCCGGGTGGATTCCAGGTGTGCTCCGTCAGCGTTCGCAACCACAGGTGCAGCAAGGTCACTGTGCATAATGCGGCTCCTCCGCACGCAGCCATCCATCGAAGTCTACGCCGACGCCACGCCAGCCCGAACAAAACAACCAACAACCCGGCAATCCACGTCATTTGGCCGAGAACTACCAGCGTAAGGCACCCCACCATACAAATGTCGCGAACGATCGAGCGCTGTGGATCATCCATGGATGCGATGTACATCGCCCCCATGGATGCGCAAAAAGCGGTGAGATACCCCCCACGCGCCTGCAGAGACCAGATCGTCCATGCCGGCAAGGCAAGAAACGCAATCCCGGCGGCGGCACCCCCGCGCCAATCCCTCAATCGGGTCAACGTCTTCATCAACAGGCAAACGGCCGGCACAAATAAGAGCAGAATCGAAATCTTTATTGGCGCAGTATGCCATCCGCCGGCAAGCAGCCCCAAGGCGCAGCAGGAAGCCTCGAGAATCGAAAGGCCATAGTGCTGTCCGTAGAAATAACCGGAGGCCAGAGTTCCCTGGAGCAGGTGGTTTCCCATCAATGCGACAACGCACTCATCGCCGGTTAGCAGCATCCAGGGATCGAACGCCACCAATAGTCGCGTCGTCATCAACACGACGAAAACACATATCCAAATCAGAATTTTGAACTGCACGATACAGAATGGAGTAAGAGACGCACCGGAGGGAGTCGTCCCTGTTCAGAAGGACTGAATCCAACAGGACCTTTGTTGATCACAAATGACGGAATCTGGAGCAGGAAGCAAGTCTGGTTGGGCCTCGTAAAAC
>CAZTAB010000122.1:0-4222 GCA_964611475.1 uncultured Verrucomicrobiota bacterium
GATGGCGTGGTTGATCCGCTGCAAGATGTACCTGGAGGTCCGGCCGGAGTCCCGTGTCGCGACGAGATAGGTGTCGTGTATATGGCCGCTTCCGTACGGCTCCACTATTTCCGGTTTGCCCGCCATTGCGAATTGTGAGGCGGCCTGTTCTGCCGAGGACTTCAAAGCCGCTGCCACTCCGGCTTGTTTTCGAAAACATATCGATAGTAATCCTTTCGCTCGAGGCCGACGGCGGCTTCCTCGTCGGCAAGGAGGAATGTTTCCTGATGCATTTGCAGGGCGGAGCCCGGAACCATGGCCGCGATCGGCCCCTCGGCGATCTTCGCCACCGCGTTTGCCTTTGCCGAGCCGAACGCTAGCAGCACGCACTTGCGGGCCTCCATGATGGTTTGAATTCCCATGGTGACGGCATGGTAGGGGACGTCTTTGGGGGAATCAAAAAACCGCGCGTTGTCCTCGCGGGTTTCCTGCGTCAGCGTCTTTATTCGTGTTCTCGACGCCAGGGATGACGTGGGTTCGTTGAAGCCGATGTGCCCGTCGCGCCCGACGCCGAGCACCTGGACATCGATCCCGCCGGCAGATCGGATGGAATTCTCGTAAGATGCGCACGCAAAGGCAATATCATCCGCCCGGCCGTTGGGGATATGGGTGGATTCCTGGGGAATGTTAATGTGCCGGAATAGGTTCTCTTCCATGAAGCGAGCGTAGGACGCCTCGCATTCCGGGGCGAGACCCACATATTCATCGAGGTTGAAGGTCGTCACACCGCTGAAATCAAGGTCTTCTTCCTGATGCATGCGGATCAACTCCCGGTATAGCCCAAGGGGCGTCGAACCGGTTGCCAGGCCGAGAACGCAATCGGGCTTCTGGCGGACGCACCGCGCGACGATCCTCGCCGCGATCCGGCTGGCTGCCTCTGCTGTGGGTTGGAGAATGATTTCCATGGGGGAGGTTAGGGGATCGGGTTCCGGTTATGGGAGCATAAAGCCTGGTGCTCTGGCCCAAAACCCCTCTTTCTCCATGGGTGAGGGGGGCTGCCTTGGGGATATCGGCTCCGGGCGCGAAGATCCTGTGTTCCAGGCATTATTCCAATGCAAAAAAAACAAATCCCGAACGTCCGTTTTCCGGGCTCCAATGCTCATTTTCTATTTCCTGCCAAGTTGCCGCGAAAGCTTTTCAACCACGTCATCCTCGAACCGCCGTAAAAGCCCGCATGTATAATCCAGGATGTCGACAGTGTCATCCCTCGACAGGGGCGTGAGGTCCATTGCAAACAGGATCTCTTCTTCCGTGTCAACCTTGTGGGATTGATGGTAGGTCGAATTAGATAGACGCCGTCCCTGGCTCGCCAGGTCGTACCGTTTCCCGCCCGCGATCTGTGATTCGAAAAGCTGAATCAATTCCTCGGCCAGCGTGGCCCGGCCGCCAATGCCGAGGGCTATTTTGTCGTCGTCCAGCATCCAGTCGAGCCCTCTCCAGACTTCGCAGCCCAGAACTTTCCCGGGTCGCTCGTTCGGGGGCAGTTCGCGGATCGCCGCAATCGTTTCCACGAAAACGGCGATATGTGTCTCATGCTTGTCCGCTGGATTGTGAATGTACAGCACGGAAGGCCCTGCGGCCCGAAGGATTGTTGACAAGTCCTTTCGGAGCTGGCGGTCCCCCGGATTCTTGATGTCCGCGCTGGGATGCTGAAGTTGAAGCATGGCCAGATATCGCCCCGCTTCCGCGGCCCGCTCCTGCTCCAGGATACGAACTGTGCGCATTTCCTCGTCGGTGAAATTCGCGAACTTTCCGGATCGTGCGCTCCCTCCGCCGTCCGTACAGGTTACACCCGTGAACTGTTTCTCCTTGGAATCAAAGCATTCCGAAATGCCGTGAAAAGCCATGATCTCCAGGTCATCCTGGTGGGCACCGATTCCCATGTGGGTGGTATGCGGAAGGATCTCTTCAATCGCTGCGCCACCGGGGGGCCACGCGCGTGCATCTGTCCTGGTGAAATCCATCTGCGCGGAGCACGGTAAAAAGGGCGGCTATGCTAGTCAATTTGAATGTCGCAATTCAACATTCATTCCTCGTTGGTTTTTCTTTGTTTCCCGGTATAGTAATGTAGGTTTTAAAGGGAGATCGCATCATTGAACTACCTGGTGACCGGCGGTGCGGGCTTTATCGGAAGTCACGTTGCGGAGTCGCTCACGGAGCGGGGAGATGGCCTGGTTCGGGTCCTTGACAATCTTCGAACCGGCCGCCACGACAACCTGGATGGGTTGGATGTCGAATTCGTTGAAGGCTCGGTCACGGACGAGGAAGTCCTGTGCCGCTCCTTGAGGAATGTCGGCGCGGTGTTTCACCTGGCGGCGATGGTGAGCGTGCCTGAAACGATGGAGCACCCTCTCGAGTGCATGGAAATCAACGCGCTCGGGACCATTCAGCTTCTCGCGGCCGCTCGGCGACAAGGCGTCCGCCACGTGGTGCTCTCCTCTACCAGCGCGATTTACGGGGATGACCCCGCGCAGCCGAAAGAGGAGTCCATGTGCCCACAGCCATTGAGCCCATACGCCGTCAGCAAGTTGAACGCTGAAATGAGCATGCAGATCCTGGGGGAACCGTGGGGAATACACACGACGTCCCTGCGTTACTTCAACGTATTCGGTCCCCGGCAGGATCCCGGCAGCGCCTATGCCGCCGCGATCCCGATTTTCCTTTCCCGGGCTCTTCGTGACGAGGACATCGTTATCTTCGGGGACGGAGAGCAGACGCGTGATTTTGTCTATGTAAAGGACGTGGTTCAGGCGAACCTGCTTGCGCTGGAGTCGGGCGACGGCATCTACAACGTCGGGAGCGGCGGCACGATCTCGGTCAATGAGCTGGCTCGAAAAATCATATCCATGACGGGCTCGAAGTCCCGCATTGTTCATGCCGATCCCCGCCCCGGTGACGTGAGACATTCCGGTGCCGACATTGGCCGGATCCGAAAGATCGGGTTCGCACCCCGCGTGGAATGCGAGCAGGCGCTGGAGTGGACTGTGCAGCATTTGCGGCGAAGGCTGTCAGGTGAAGGATGAGGGTTCCGGGGTCGATCGCTCCATTTTAAGGCGGCCTGGAAGCTCAGGGCTCTTTAGGGGCGATGCTCCTTCTTGCAGAAGTACCCTTGAATCGGGTATTCTGCCCCTAACGATATGACGGAGGGTGCCGAAATCAAGATTCGCGGGGAACTGATGCCGGATCCGGATGTGTGCACTTTTCACGTGCCGGATCCCTTGCTCGAGGAGGGCTGGACCGTTGTCTTTCAGCGCGAAGGACCGATGCATGACTCCCCCCTGGCCGAGTTCCTTTTCGGCCTGGAGGAGGTTGTCCTTGTACGCGTCGCGGATTCCCGCGTCACGGTGGTCAAGCAGTCGGATGTTCCCTGGACGGAACTGGCGGGCCAGGTGGTGCCGGTGATCCGGGAGGCGCTGCTTGATGATCGGCCGGCGCTATCGGAATCTGCGATTGCGGCAGTGCGGGATGCTCCGGCTGAGGATATCGGGCCCACCATCGAAAAGCTTTTTGATGTGCACATCAATCCCGCGTTGGCGAGCCATGGCGGGTACGCTCGGCTGGTGAGGATAGAGGAGCGTGACGTGTACCTGGAGATGGGAGGTGGGTGCCAGGGTTGCGCGGCATCCCAGGCCACCCTCCGGCATGGCATCGAGGCCGCCATACGCCAGGTGGTTCCGCAGGTCCGCGATGTAATCGATGTAACGGATCACGCATCAGGCGAAAATCCGTACTATGACTAGCCTCTGAATCCCGCGGCGGGTGCTTCCCGTTTTCGCATGCCTGATCCGTGTGGTCCAGCGAAGGACGGGGAACCGGCGCGCCCACGAAACAAGTAAGGCTCCGGCGGTTTGGCTGCCTGGCTGATCTAGTTCTTCGGCATTCTCCCGGGCATGGAGCTGAGAAGTTCATCCGACGGTCGTTGATCTGGCTGCATTCATTGCCTGGGCCCTCCTGGAAGCATGACAACCGGGATGGAGCTGCCCTAAAATCGCCGTTCCTTGGCTGGCCTTGTGCGGTATAGTGTCCCCATGACCTATGACGCCATTCTGTATGTTTCCTTCGGCGGGCCGGAGGGAATGGAGGATGTCATGCCGTACCTGGAGAATGTGCTCCGGGGGCGCCGGGTGCCCGAGGTGCGAAAACAGGAGGTGGCTCGGCACTATGAGGCGTTTGGCGGAATCAG
>CAZTAB010000123.1:0-1515 GCA_964611475.1 uncultured Verrucomicrobiota bacterium
CCGCGTTGGCAGCCTTTAATTTCGGGATCATCAGTTCCGCGCCGGAGAACCGCTGTACACCGACCTTGGGCGCGGCGCCGCGACGCTGGCGCTTTCCCTGGGAGCGGACCTCAACCAGCGGCAGGTAGACGATCCGCGCACAGCTCGGACAGGGGTACAATGACTCCTGCGAACGAACCGCCTGGATAAAGCTCTTCGGCAACACCATGCCGCAGGCCGTGCAAGCCTGGTTGGAGATGGGCACGATGGCCAGCAATCCCTTGGCCGTCAGCTTCCGGTACTGCCCGGCCACGGTATCCGGCAGATCCCCCATGAGGCTTGCGATCGCTTCGTCCAAATGCGCGACGCGGGCGCGGGCGCCGGCGGCCTCATGCTGCACACGGGCGACCGAGAGCTCCTGCAGTTGAATCAACGTGTGGATGATCCGGTTGGTGGAATTCGACGTCGATCCGCTGTTCTCAAGCTCTTCTACCACTGCCACTGGGTCCTTTCTCTGAAGTGTTCGTCTCGGAGCCGTAATTCTCTAGACCAATTCATAGGGTGGCGCAAGGGTGAAAATCGGTTCGATTTCAGTTCAATGGGACATTTTTCGTGATGCGGGGTTGACCTCGACGAGAGCCTTAACTATAGGGACTGCTCGTATTGAATACCCGAGGCCGGGATTCTCAACATGACTTTAAAACGTGCCCTATCCGACTGCCCGGTGTCGCTTGAACTGGCAAGCGATACCAAAAAGGAGGTCATCCTCGAACTGATAGACCTTCTCAACCAGACCGGCAAACTTTCCAACCGGGAGGCCGCCTTGAGTGCCGTCCTCGAGCGGGAAAAGAAAATGTCCACAGGAATGCAACATGGGATTGCAATTCCACACGGGAAAACCGACACCGTGGACCAGGTGGTCGCAGCCGTTGGGTTAAAACCAACGGGAATCGATTTCGACTCCATCGACAAGCAGCCCGCCACCATATTCATTCTCACCATTTCGCCAAAAGACCGCTCGGGGCCCCACATCCGGTTCCTTGCAGAGATCAGCCGCCTTCTCGACGACCAGGAAATCCGGGAGCAAATCCTGGAGGCGACTTCGGAGGAGAAAATCCTGCAGATCCTCGCGGAGTGAGCGAAAAAACCGGCGGGCAAAAATCTGGGTCCACATGCCCAACCGGACAATTTCGGATCCGCCAAAGGGGCCAGGTTTCACATCGGCGCCGGTGGTTGACTTTTCCCCGCACATCCGTAGAATCCGCAGTTTGTTCCCCACCTACCGGGATGGCTGCGGCGAGGTAGCTCAGTTGGTAGAGCAGAGGACTGAAAATCCTTGTGTCGCCAGTTCGATTCTGGCTCTCGCCACCATCTTAACAACATTCCATCAAGCCTCTTGTAAGATCCATCGCGATCAAGCGCCTTGACAAACTTTCCCCCAAAAGGCCCCAGCCCCCCCCTTTACGCAGGGCGTCATTGCACAATTTTTGCACTATCATTGACGGGACGAAGCACAAGGGCATCAGGCTTTAACCC
>CAZTAB010000124.1:0-3782 GCA_964611475.1 uncultured Verrucomicrobiota bacterium
CGGGTCATCCCACGGGTTCAGGCCGCTCCGCCCACGACACCGTCCGTGAGCTGGACCGCGTCCCCAGCGTCGGTGCACTCATTGGGTCCGCCGTAGGCCGGTTCAGGATCAGGTTTGTCTCTTCCGCCGCGGCATCTGAAACGCCGCAGGCGACTCCCGCGGTCAACCCCATCGGCGCCGACATGCACATCACATACTGCCATGCCCTGTCCATAACGTTCTTCTTCCGCTCGTGACCACCCAATCCCCGTCCGGGACGCGATGAAAAGAACTAGGTTGAACCTTCAATCTGCTTCGCGATTTTCAGTGGATGATCACGAACAGAATTCAAAACCGTAGAGGAACGCCCGCTTCAGCGTGATTTTTGCTTGCTTCGTCCCCGCAGGGGCCTGGGTCCCGCCGGTCCAGGAGACGCCGGCGGCTCGATGATCTCCGCAGAGGGACGCGCAGTCGGCGGCGGTAAACCCGGGAATCGGGCTGCCATTTCCGTCCAGAAGCTCGACGGTGATAAATCCTTCGTCCAGGCCGGGGAGGGACGACTTTTTCGGCGGCCGCGTCACAAAGTTGAGAGTCAGGGACTTTCCGGAAAGGTCTTCCGGTTTGGTGATGGCTGTCCCGGGGGTAGGTCCGCCCGCGGATGACGCCAAGGCATACAGTCGGTCAATGTCCCACGATGCCCGGCAAAGCGCCGTCGTAAAGGGAAGGAAGTGGGCTCCGTGATCGAGGGCCGTCTCCTGGTATCGAATGGGAACCGAGGGGGCCCGTGTGTCCGAGACCTGTCGATGCGCGCCTTCGCTGCCGGCGTAGTAGATCCTGAGCGTATCCCCGTCCACCATCAGGTTCTTACTTTGCCAGATCATGCCGCCGCCGTAATCCCCGAGCGGACTATTTGCCATGCACGGATGGTGCCGGTCCGGGTACCACCACTGGCGTCCGTCTCTAGAGGCCACCATCCGGAGATCCAGGGTCTGGCTCAGCGGGTGATATGCCGACAAGGTTGCAATGTATCCGCCGGGAACCTTTAGTGGTACGCACTCCATGAACTGTGTGTCGCGATGTTCATTTTCGTCCCGGGCGATGACCATCACGTCGTCCTTGGTCCACTCAATCCCGTCGTCGCTCAAGCAACGAAAGCACGTTCGGCGGGGGCAGTCCTCCCACGGGGGAACGTGGTCTCCTTCCTGCAGCTCCGTCCCGGTACGGTAGTAGCCAACGTAGCCTCCGCCTTCGCGGGCGTACACGAACAAGACATCCCCCAGGATGCAACCCGTGATGGGGCCGCCGGCCCATTCCCAATGTATCCCGTCGCGCGAACGATAATGGTGATAGCCGTAGCCATGCGGCGATTTCGCGATCTCCGTGTCCGTCTGGAGCACCCACATGAGGTAGGGCCAGTCCGTTGCTTCCGGATCAATCAGCACGGACACATAGGCCTGCAACCCAAACTCCCAGGAAGGAAAGATCAGGTTGGTTTTCTTGTGCTCGCCGCACGAGTAGAGATCAAGCTCGGGACGGATCCAGTTTATGCCGTCTTTGCTTTCGTAGTAGCAGATGCTTCGATCCCGGTCGTTGGCGATCGAAGTCCATCCATTGGGCCAGCCTTCATCTGTCTCCTCTGGAGGTGTGCCGACGACCCATGCCTTGAACAGTCCGTCGATTGGATCCTTCAGGACCGTGCCATGAATCCCGACACCTCCCCGGTCCCAGGGCATTTCACCTTCCAGGAGCGGGTTGTTCTGATCCTGCCTGGCAACCTCGACGCGCCATGCGCACAAATGAAGGTCACTGAAGCAGTCCGGCATCAGCAGGGGCATTCTGGGTGATTCCTGGTTCGGATTCGATTCACTATTCATGATGGTCTATTTCCTGTCGTTTCCGCTGAACTGCACTGGGTGAGCCTCGCCCACTCATGCCGTTGCGGCGACCAGGCGTCTTTGGGATTGCCTGCCTCGCCATGCACAATGAAGACCACGCTTGTCACGGATCTGCAACGAGGTCGAGCGGTTAATTGGGTCCGTGCCTGCGGAGCAGGCCGGATCGACCGATTTTTCAAGTTTCAAACAATCTCGCAATTCCTTAGACTGCAGCAGGTTGCAACCTGGAAAAGCGAGGTGTTTAAATCACTTGATCTACCCGCTGAGCCAAGCTGGCGTCGAATAGGACTCCAGTTGGATCCCACACGAGACCCCGGCATAATGGGTAGCGGAAACCCCGGGACACGTGCCCCGGGTCCCGTCTTCGCTACCGCCGCCGGTTTCCGTCGCCCCGTCGCCCGCCGCCCCCGCCGCGCCGGTCCCGATCGCCGTCACCCCTGTCTTTGGCGTCACTCGGCTTCTTGTCGTCCTCTTCGTCCTTGTCGGCCAGGGCCGCGCGCCGGCTCAGGCGAATCCGGCCGGGCTCGTCGACATCGAGGCACTTGACCCACATGAGATCGCCTTCCTTGCAGATGTCCTCGACCGTGTTTACGCGGAAGTCCGCCAGTTCGCTGATGTGAACCAGACCGTCCTTGCCGGGGATGATCTCCACGAAGGCGCCGAAGTCCTTAACACTCCTCACCGTGCCGTGGTAGAGCTTGCCGATTTCCGCTTCCGCGGTGAGCATGTTCACCTCGTTTACCGCCGCCTCCATCTTCTCGCGATCGAGGCCGAAGACGTGCACGGATCCATCCTCCTCGACGTCGATCTGCACGTCGTAGGTGTCCGTGATGCCGCGGATATTCTTGCCTCCGGGGCCGATCAGGGCGCCGATTTTTTCCGGGGAGATTTTCAGGTCCACGATGCGGGGGGCGTGGTCCGCCACTTCCGGTCGCGGCGCCTCGATGATGCCTGCCATCACGTCCAGGATCTGGTTCCGTGCCACCCGTGCCGACTCAAATGCCTTTTCCACGAATTCCCACTTCAGCCCGGGAAGCTTCAGGTCGACCTGGAAGCCGGTGATGCCGTCCCGGGTTCCCGCGACTTTCCAGTCCATATCGCCGCAGTGGTCTTCCGACCCGATAATGTCGGTAACGACATCGCCATTCCCCTCCTCATCGGTGAAAAGCCCGATCGATATGCCGGCGACCGGTTTCGTGATCGGGACTCCGGCATCCATCAGGGCGAGCGTGCCGGCGCAGATGGAGGCCATGGAGCTAGACCCGTTCGACTCCAGGATCTCGGAAACCACCCGGACCGTGTAGGGATAGTCCTCAGGCATGATCTGCCGCAGGCTCCGTTCAGCCAGGTTCCCGTGCCCGATTTCACGGCGTCCCGGGCCCATGATCCTCCCGGCTTCGCCGACGCTGAAGGGGGGGAAATTATAGTGCAGCATGAAACGCTTCTCGTCCGGGCCTCCCGCGATGGCATCCATTGACTGTGAATCGGAGAGCGTCCCGAGCGTCACCGTGGCGAGCGATTGGGTTTCTCCGCGGGTGAAAACCGATGAGCCGTGAGTGCGGGGCAGTACGCCGACCGCGCCTGACAGGGCCCGGATTTCGTCGGCGGCTCGCCCGTCGATGCGCTGGTTGTTCTCCAGTACATTCCGGCGCACGATGTCGATTTCGAGCTTGTCGTACACACCGACCAGCGTCTTTTTGTTGAGGTTTTCGTCTTCTCCAAGAAGTTTCTCCGTCCACTTCTCCTGGATCTCGTGAACACGAGTCTCACGCTCCTGCTTCGGAATGATGCTGAGAGCTTCCCGCATGTCCGATCCGATTTCGTCCTGTGCGCGCCGGTAGAGCGAATCGTCCGGCGCAGGCACATCGACAACCTTGTCCTCCTAGCCGGCTATACTCCGGAGCTCGC
>CAZTAB010000125.1:0-1560 GCA_964611475.1 uncultured Verrucomicrobiota bacterium
AGGCCTGCGAGCCCGCATCCCACAGAAACAGACGGCTGCCCAACGGAAGCTGGTCGCCGATCACATCACTCGCCGTCGTCGGGTTCCCGTCGATATCCAGAAAATCATATGACACCATCGCCAGCTCGCCTTCGTTGCTCGAGACCTTGACGTATCCAACCGCGTTCTGGCTCAGCACGTTTGTCTGCCCAAAGGACCAACTCCCGCCCGCCAACAAAATCCCAAGAATGACTCCGATGCTCCGCTTCATAGTAATATCAACCTCCAGATGCTATTACTCTCGGCCAAGCCAGCCTGACCCCTTCACACTCAATTATGTTAGCCGCACTGTAATTCCCTGTAAACTCCATATCTTTTCTTTTTTCGAAACTACCAGCTTGTACCTTGCCCGATCAATCGACAAAGTTCATCTATGCGTATGGATGTAACATCTTATGATCCAACCAGTTACTTCAAGAAACGAATACTTGGGAACATTGGAGCCCTGTTGATAACTTTGCCCCTACAGTCCAGAATCAAGAAGGCACTCAGCAAAGTCGGCGTTCCTGATAGGACCAGGCAACAACCCCGCTTCAGCAATTGATTTCATTAATTGCAGGATACATCGGACCCGGCGCTGGATTCGCCTTTCTCGGCTCCTTCCTCATCCTTGCAGCGGCCTTGTTGCTTGTCCTTGTAGCAATCATAAGCTGGCCATTCCGAATGTTTGCATCCGCTCTGGTCCGGCGAAATCGAGGCAGAAGGAAAACCGACACACACCGGGTTATCGTGCTCGGGCTGGACGGACTGGATCCGCGACGTTGCAGCCGCCTCATGGAGGCAGGCGCACTTCCAAATTTCCTTCGACTGAGCGATCAGGGATCCTTCCGCCCGCTGGGCACGACCTGCCCACCGATATCGCCCGTGGCATGGTCGTCCTTCCTCACCGGCGTAAATCCCGGGAAGCACCGGGTGTTTGATTTTCTCCATCGCGATCCATCGACATATTTTCCCGAGTTGTCCTCATCGCGTGTCGAAACAAGCCACCGAAACGGGAAAAGTATTGTGACCCTTTTACGAAAAAGCAGACCGTTCTGGCACCTGCTGGCAGACCATGGGGTGTTCTCTTCGATCCTTCGCGTTCCGATCACATACCCTCCCGAGAAATTCAGGGGAGTCTGCCTCGCCGGAATGTGTGTTCCTGATCTGCGTGGCTCCCAGGGAACCTTCTCCTGCTTCTCCTCCTCGCGACAGCCAGAAGACAACGGGCCCACGGGAGGCGACGTGCAGGAAATCACCTTTTCCGACGACCGGGCGGAGGCCTTCCTTGTCGGCCCCCCCACAACCTCGGATTCCGCCGACAATGGGTCCAGAACCCGCATAGCGATCACCCTTCACGACCAGGGGCGCACCGCGAAAATCAAAGTCTCAGGGCAGTCAATATCGCTCAGGGAAGGCGAATTCTCCGAGTGGGTCCGGGTGCATTTCCGAGCAGGTGTCTGGAGAAAAGTCTATGGCATCTGCCAGTTCCGATGGACTCGGAACAAGGAGAATTTCCGGCTGTATGTAACACCCGTCCAG
>CAZTAB010000126.1:0-2045 GCA_964611475.1 uncultured Verrucomicrobiota bacterium
AACCCGAAAATCAGGATGGTCAGGAAAGAGATGATCACCGTCCGGCGGGCCGCCTGGCCCACCCCCACCGCGCCACCCGTGGTGGAGAAACCTTGGTGGCACGCCACGGTCGCAATGATAATCCCGAACAGAAACGCCTTGAACAAACCAACATACAGGTCCTTGTTCTCGGCAAAGAGCCGCGCGTTGTCAAAATACGTTTCCGGCGTTATTCCCAGCTGGGTCGCACCAACGACCGCGCCACCCAGGATTCCGACCAGGTTGGTGTAGACGGTCAAGATCGGCATCATGAAGGCTAGGGCAACCAGGCGGGGCACCACGAGAAAACGCACTGGGTTGATCGACATCACTTCAAGAGCCGCGACCTCCTCCGAGACCATCATGGTGCCAATGGCAGCGCCGATCGCCGACCCGACACTGGCCGCAATGATCAGTCCCGTCATGAACGGGCCCATCTCCCGAAGCATCACCACGGTCACGGCAGTCCCTATATTCTCCTCCTGAGAGAACCGCCTCAATTCCAACCCCGTCTGAAGCGCCAGGATCATTCCGGTGAACAGAGCGACCACGGTAATGACCCCAAGACTCTTTATTCCCGTGATGTACATGTGCTGGAAGACCTCATGCATGCGACGGGGCTGCACGATCGAGGGAAGGAAGACAATGGCTTCCAGCAGCATCAGAACGCTGCGCCCGACTCCCTGGAGGGAATCCAGCGTCTGACGTCCAAGCGCCCCGATCCAGTTTCCGGGACCGGGCGAGGAATCAGGCTCCACAAGAATCAAGGCTGTTCCCCCTTCCCTCCGAATCGGAGAAAGTACAGCAGCTGCCATTGGCGGGTGTCTCCTTGGCGTTCCATCCCCAAAAATCCCTTCATGATTGAGAATGAACCAGAGTCTTCCGGCTGTCCACTCCGGTGGTAATTGAAGAGTGGAAAAAACGAGAGGTATCGAGATCCATCCGGGCCGGACCGCCGACGGTACAGGCCCCAGAGACACTCTGACTCGGACGCGTCCTCTATCCAGTTGCGCCGGTAATCCGTCCAGAACGGAGCCAGGTTCCGCTCCACTGGCCCGGCATTCTTCGCGGGCCACAACTCGAGCATGCGAAAGATTCCCCGGTCACCGCTTTCCCGCCACGAAAACAACGGCCACAATTTAAAATAGGACGAAAGGTGTTCGGGCTCCATGCCGTCCTCCACACGGGCGATCCGTTTCTCCATCCACACAAACGGCATCACTCTGAACCGGTGCTGAACGCCTTCCACCTTGTCGATCCGCTGCCCGTCAATAAGCGGCCAGAGGCAGAACCAGGAACGGTTCCCGGGCATGCTTTTCGTGCCCCAGAGCGGCCACACGTAAAATTTCCGGACGTTCCCCGTCCCGACCTGAACGAAAGGGAATGGCAGATGATACTTTGTCTGCTGCTCGCTCTTCGTCACGCGGAAGAACGGAGGAAGGAACATCCAGGTCTGTTCGGATGGATAGGAGAATCGCCCCCAAAGCGGCCAAAGGACGTGTCCCGCACCCTGCCCGCCTGGAGACTTGCATTGCACGGACGTATAGAAGGGCCAGGCCACGGTCTTGCGCTCCACCTTGCCACGGGTGAGTTTTCCATAAAAGGGAAGCACGCGGAAGCGCTCCATGTCGTCTCCACTGCCCCGGGCGTAAATCGGCCACATCCAGTGGGACGTTCGGGTCTCATTGACTTCCGTCCTGATCCGAATCGGCCACATCACGAAGGAGATCTTGTCGTTGGAGAACATCTCCCGGATCGTTCCACCGAAAGGCCAGAACGCACGAAATTGCCGCCCAGCGGAGTCACGCCCCTGATAGTAGAACGGGAAAACCATCAATCGGGAGCGGGACGTGGGGTCAGCTCGATCCCAGTCATAGTAAAAGGTGAGCAGGAATCTCCACCAGGAGTGGCTGCCAAGCGTCTTCCCGCTGGCAATCGGCCACGCGTATTCACGCTGAACCTTCCCGGTCGAAGCGTCGAAGGAACGGGAGAAAAGCGGGCGGTACGCCTCCACCTCATCCCCGTTC
>CAZTAB010000127.1:0-2081 GCA_964611475.1 uncultured Verrucomicrobiota bacterium
GGGTTCTCTCCGGCCGTGAGTGACGCCGTAAGCAGAATCCAGGCGGATATTGAAGGTGCGAAGCCATACTTGGTGCCCCCGGGTCTCACTTGCGATGTGGCTCCGCGGTATAGACGAGGGCGCCGTGGCTTCCGTTGCTGGTCCCCACGTCCTTCATCCGGTCAAAGGGATACCAGGTGACATGCCCGTCATAAAAACCAACGTTGCCACCCTCCACGTTGCCGGCCGAGAAACTGCTGAGGAAGATGAAGGAGGGATTGTTGTGTTCGCGTTCCGTGCGTGACCCCAGGCCGTGGTTCAGGTCATACGTTGCCGTGGGGGGACGGAATGCCGTGTGATCCTGTAGCAATGGGGTGTAGGTGTTTGCCGAAGCATCTGTCAGATGGGTCACGGAAGGGAGGCCGGTCGGATTGGTCCGGCCCCCGCCGAAATAATCGAAGTTGGAGTAGAGGGAGTCGGAATTTGAATTGCCCGGGTCGTCGATGGGCGGCGCGGCGATCGACGGGCATCCCCATACCCGCATTGAAGCGAGGTAGGGCCCCAGCATGTCGCGGATGTCCCACCCCGGCCCCGCACCAAGAAAGTAAATATGGGGCGAACGCCCGATCTGGATCCTGTCGGCCGACGACGGCGTGGCGGAATCATGGTCGTGTGCATACGACTGAATAGCTACGAGGCACTGGTGGACGTTGCTGGCGCAAACGGCGCGCAGGGCCTTCTCCCGCGCCTGGCGAACCGCCGGCACGAGCAGCGCCGCCAGGATTGAAATGATCGCGATGACGACCAGGAGCTCGATGAGCGTGAAGCCATTCATCAAGGACCTGGCACTCCGGCTCGGGCACCGGGAGCATAATCCATGCGGAGATGAAGGTATAAAGCCACGCATGACACCCGAGCCACTCATGTGCCTACAAGGATTCCAGTTTCGCGCGGTTCTCCCACAGCCTATGAACTGCCGAAGTGATGTCATCCATGTCCGCCTTGCTGCCCAGCAGCATCCAGGTGGCGGGCAGGCCGACCGCTTCGTCGTTAAAACATCGTTCCGCGACCGGACACTTGACGTGGCTGTAACTTTTTCCGGGAACACTGAGTCCCGGGGACCGGTACGCCGGCGGTTGATGGGAAGGAGACGAAAACAACGGAATGCCTTCCGCCTCCAATGCCTTCATAAAGGTGCTTTTCGGCACGCCGTTGAAGGCGTCCGAATCATATTTGAATATATATGAGTAGTAGTTCTGCTCCGGACTCTGTTCCAGTGGCGCTGCACCTTGCACTTCGGACAACCTGCTGCTCAGGTATTCCGCATTCGCCGCGCGTTGTTTTTGCTGTGCCGCCAATCTGCTGAGTTGTCCGAGGAGAAGCGCTGCCTGTACCTCCGTGATCCGGTAATTCCACGCGTTTTCTTTCCTTCCATTCGCGAAGACAGCGTCCTTCTGCTTTCCTCCTTCGCCGAGAAGGCCGAACACGATGTCTCCCATATGCCGGTCGCGCGTGATCACCATCCCTCCTTCACCTGCTGTCATCAGCTTGGATTTTTCGAAACTGAAGCAACCGAACTGGCCCAGTGTTCCCGCGAGCTTCCCCTGGTACTTCGATCCATGGGCTTGGGCGCAATCTTCGATGACAACCAGGCCATGGCGCTCCGCAATCCGATTGATCCGTTGCATGTCGCAGAGGTAGCCGCCAATGTGGACCGGGATAATTGCCCGGGCTCTTGGCGTGAGGGCTTCCTCGATCCGGTCCGGGTCCAGGCAGTAATTGTCCGGGCTTACGTCGACGAAGACCGGTTCCGCCCCCACCATCAAGGGTGCCAGGTTGGTCGCGACCCAGGTGGTGGGAGGAGTGAGGACTTCGTCGCCGGGCCCGATCCCGGCATTTCGAAGGGCCACTTCCAGCGCCACGGAGCCATTGGTGACCGGCAAAGCGTAATCCACCCCGAAATAGGCGCTGAACGCCTCCCGGAATTCGTCCACTTTGCTTCCCGTGGAGTCGCCGGTATGCCCCCAGTCGCCGGAGTCGATCACCGCGGCCGCCGATTGTGCCTCGGCCTGGGTAAACACCGGCCAATCCGGAAACGGCCG
>CAZTAB010000128.1:0-23651 GCA_964611475.1 uncultured Verrucomicrobiota bacterium
GGCGCGGACAACCGGGGGCTTCGTGATTATCTCGAGTTGACCCGGGATCTCTTCCACAGGAATTTTCGCGACACGTCCGCCGCGATGGCTGCCGCCGTCGACCGGGACGTTATCTTCCTGCACGACGCGCTCAAGCAAGTGATGTCCGGATGGAACCTGTACGGCTTTTTCAACTACCCGCATACAGGTCACGACACCTCATGGAGTCCCGCCTATCCCGACCTCATGGGCGGATCCGGCAGCATCAGCGTGGCCGGGTTGTTCGATCTTCCCGGATGTGATGGCCTGATCACCCCGCACGACTACGAGGGCCGCGGGATCGGCGGCGTCTACGAGCCCGAGGGCATTGTCGACTCCGCGGTGCTGCGTGGAAAGTTCTTTGCCGGGGAAATGGATCAGCGAATCGGCACCCGGGACGTGGGACCCGCACGCACACCCAAGGAACTGCACGCCCTCATCTGGCGGAATTTCGCCAACAGCTTCACGCGCGGCTACAATTCCTACTGGATGCACGGCTTTTTTGTGGACGACTGGTTCGAAGAGGACGAAGCGCAGAAAATGGTCCACCGCCACGTCGAGGTAATCAAGGAGTCCATCCACTGGCCGCACGAGACCGTTCCGGGGATCGCCATGGTCCTGGACGATGCGGCAATCCTGGAGACCAACGGGAACGGAAACTTTCTCCACCAGGCGGTCATCGCAGAGCGCAAACTGGGGATCGCGCGCTGCGGCGTGCCGGTGCGTATTTACCTGTTCGAAGACCTCGCGTTGGATGATTTTCCTCCTCACCGGGTCTACTACTTTCCGAACCTGTTCCGGGCCGGAAAGGAAAAGCTGGAGATCCTGCGCAGGAAGGTGTTTCGGGACGGCCATGTCGTCGTGTGGGGGCCGGGGTCGGGAATTTCCGACGGGGAACGAATCGGCGCCGCATCGGCAACGGAGCTGACGGGATTTGCGTTCGAGACACTGCCTGTGAACGCCGCCCGCCGCATCCTCGTATCCAACTTCGAGCATCCCCTCACCCGGGGACTCGACGCGGACACAATGATTGGCGGGTCCCAGCCCTATGGCCCGGTGCTTCTGCCCACCGACGGCCTGGAACTGGGTTTGGCCTGGACCAAGGGCGGGCACGCGGATATCGGCATGGCATTGAAAGAGTTCGGCAGGGGCCCAGGCGGTCCGGCCTCGGAACGGGGCGCCGGAGACTACGCGGCCCTGTTCATGACCGCGTTGCAGATACCCGCGGAGCTGTGGCGCAACATCGCGCGGTATGCCGGCGCGCATGTGTATTGCGAGTCGAACGACGTCCTGATGGCGAACAAGCATATGGTCGCATTGCACTCCCTCAAGGGCGGAGAGAAGCGCATCACCCTGCCGGAAAGATGCCGAGTGCGGGATGTGGTGAGCGGCAGGGACATCGCAAAGAATGCATCGGAGATCCTGTTTGAACTCAACCCGCCCGAAACCCGGGTGTTTTTACTGGAAGAATAAAGGGCCCCCATCGAGCAAGCTCGGTAGAGGCGTTTCCCTAGGGAACACAGATGAACGCAACCGGATCAACAAATCACAACCTTGCCCAAAGCGCACCACGGGAAGAATGGAGCGGCGCGTGGATCTGGCCGGAAAACGTGGACGCCGACCGCAACGTGTACGGCCTGTTCCGGCGAACGTTCGAATGCCGTACGGCTGCCACACTCACCCTGCACATCACCGCGAACAACTTCTACACCCTCCACGTGGACTCGAAGTTCATCTGCCGGGGCCCCATTCGCGCCCATCTCCGATACTATTCCTTCGACTCCGTCACCCTCTCTCTTGAACCGGGTCTGCACGCGATCGCCGTCATGGTTCATCATGTCGGGGAACTGGTCGCGACCATGGAAATCGGCAGGCCGGGATTGCTGGCCGACGTGCAACTGGATATCGATGGGAGCACCGTTGATCTCTCCACTGGCGGGGACTGGAACTGTTGCCGCTGCGATGCATGGACACAGGATCTGCCCTGCCTGATGTCCCACTTCGGTTTCTGGGAGGATGTTGACTTTCGCCGTTATCCTCACGGCTGGATGGACGCCGGTTTCCACGACGGCGACTGGCAGAAACCCTTTGTCATTGGTTCACCTCCCTGTGAACCGTGGGCTTGCCTGCTCCATCGCGAGATACCCCGCTTCGACTACATCGAACGCAAAGGCCTCGTTGCGGGCTTCGGCCAGTGGACCCACGCTGCATTGATGCCGATCATTCCCCTTCACCAGCGACGAAATGCCCATGAGTTCGAAAAACCAGACGATACGCCCCACCTTCCGTCCGAAGAGGTTTCTCTGCGTACCCGCCGGCCGGCCAGGTTGCTCTCAAAAGCAGAGTTTCCTCTTCTGCTTGTCCCGCCCACGGACAACCAGGGACACTACCTCACCCTGGACTTTGGCACGTCCTTGTCCGGATTTGTGATCATCAGACTGGGAGATACGCACGCCGGCCAGCGGATCGACGTTGCCTATGGCGAAATCCTTGATGCATCGGGTTCCCTCAATCCGGAGCAAAGCTATGTGCATAATGCGGACCGGTACACCCTTTCCGGGGTGGAGCGGGAAATCAAAACCGCGCACCCACGAGGATTTCGCTATGTCATGATCGATGTGGAGACGAAAGGCCATGAACTGATTATCGAGGAAGTTCATGTCCTCGAAGAAGCCTATCCCTACACGGACCAAAAAGCATTCAGTTCATCCGACCCGGCACTCGATGAACTTTTCGAAAAGTGCGGACGAACGATCCGGGGCTGCACCATCGACTGTTTCGTCGATAACGCGGTGCGGGAGCGGGTGCACTGGACCGGCGAGGCCATGTTCTGCTGCCAATTGGCGGCGCCTCTTCTTTTCGGCGACACCGCGATGTCGCGGCGGAGCCTGATTCAAAGCGCCCAGGGAATTCTTCCGGACGGACGGATCAACGGGTTCACGCCGAGAGGAAGAACGGGCTGCACCGACTCGATTCGCACCATTCTCTGGCTGGAGCATCTGGTGGATTACTGGCTCTTCACCGGGAACCGGGCCGATATCGAGGCACTACTCCCGGTTGCCGAGCGGGTTATCGGAGCGCTGATAAACTATGCCAACGAGCACGGTCTCATCGACAACTGGCCGAAAGGGGAGTACTGGGATTGGTCGCACAATGATCGAGGCGGACCCGGCGCCTGCCTCCTGCTCACCAACGCCTTCCATGTGCACGCCCTCCAAAGGCTCGCGGAGCAGGAGGTGTTTGCGGAGGCACTCCCCGGACTGGCCGAGCGGGCCGCCGCGATCAGAAACCATTGTCACGAGACCTACTGGGATCCCGACCAGGCCGTTTACCGCGACTGCATTCAGGCCGACGGAACCCCCAGCCACATCTGCAGCCAGTTCGCCAACAGCGCGGCGGTGCTGGCAGGAATCTGTCCCGCTGAACATAAAGGAGACCTCCTTCAGAGGATTACTGATGCCGCCCTGATCGACCCGCTCGGCGTTGGGGAAGCAAAAAAAGGGCCGGTCAAAGCCATCGTTCCGGCATCGACGCCCTGGTCGGCATACTGGCTTTGCCGTGCATTTTTTGAGAGCGGTCTGGACATCGAAGCGGTCGAACACATGAAATCGAATTTTTGTGAATTCGACCGGATGGCCACGCTGCCGGAGGTCAGGATCCAGCACGGCAACACATGCCTGTGCCAAAGCGTGGGTGCAGCCGCGACGCACCTGCTGTGCGGCCACGTGCTGGGGATTGAGCCGATGGCCGGCGGTTGGAGCGAAGTGCGGTTCGCTCCCCAACCGGCGCGACTTACTTCTGCAGGGGGGGAATTCATGACGCCGCTGGGACGGCTGGCCGCCCGGTGGGAACGAATTGACGGGACGTACGAACTGCACATCGAAAAGCCGGAAGGCATGTCCGTGCACGTGCGGTTCGGCGCGATCGACGAAATGGTAGACAAAGGGAGTTCGTGGCGGGGATCGGAAAAGGGAACAACCCGTTGATCTTGATCGATTGCGGTCGGATTTCACACTTGCTTGCGTGAACCGACTTCTGTCAGGATCTATGGTGAATCCGATGGCAACGAATATGTCCCCCTGCCACACCCTGACGGATACCCAGGTAGAGTCTTTCTGGGAGCACGGCTATCTCCACATTCCCGAGGTATTTACCGCGGAGCAAACGGATGCCTTGTCGGATGAAATGAACCGGCTGATGGCCGAGTGGGCCATGGACGACGCGGCCTGGACCGGGGACTGGCGGAACGTTTACATGGATCCCGACACGGAGCGGAAGTCCAAGCTGATCGCCATGCATGACTTGTGGTTTTACTCCGGCGCCTTTTCGGCGGCCGTCACCCATCCCAAGCTCGTGGGCGCCATGGTGGACCTGCTGGGACCCAATGTCGAACTGCACCATTCCACCATGCACGTGAAGCCACCGCAGACCGGCCATCCGTTCCCGATGCACCAGGACGCTCCGTTCTACCGGCATTCCGACAACCGGTATGTCGACACCCTCATTCATCTCGACGATACGTCTCATGAAAACGGCGAGATCCGGTTCCTGGACGGGTCGTTCAAGCAGGGCTGGATTGATCACGTGGTCGAGACCGCGGAAGGCGAAACCTGCACACCACATCTGCCTACGGATCAATACAAGCTGTCCGACACCATTCCTGTTCCCGCGAAGCGCGGCGACGTCGTATGTTTCAACATTTACGAGATCCACGGCTCCTACATCAATACCACCGGCAAGGACCGCCGCCTGGTCCGGGTGTGATACCGGAATCCCGAGAATCGCCAGGTCGAGGGCCAGAGCCATGGTCGCCCCGGCATGATGGTGGCCGGCCAACGAACCCGGCAGCCGGGGGACGATCTGTTCGGGACCGGCGGGCCGAAATAGGATTGCTCCCTCAGGCCACCACTGAGGTTGCTCGGTGGAGCGGATGATTTTGCACTACGCCACAAGCAGGGAAAACCTGGGGCCCGAGAGAGAACGAGGAAAGAGCGGAACCAACCCCATCCTCGCTTAGATCGGGCTCTTTCTGTTTTATGTTTTGTGAATAGTGCAGCATCCTGTTCACTATCGAACAACTTAGGTTGGGTATCGACGATGAAACTTGCAGGCAACACCGCACTCGTCACCGGGGCCGGTCGTGGAATTGGCCAAGCCATTGCGCGCTTGCTGGTGCAGCACGGCGCGCGGGTTGCCGTCAACGATGTGAACCGGGCGTCCGCTGAGGCGACGTCCCGGGAGTTGATCGCGGATGGACACGCCCCGATTGCCGTGCCCTATGACGTCAACGATCCGGACGCCGTGGATCAGGGGGTCCGCCAGACGTTCGAGCAGTTCGGCAGGATTGACATCCTGGTCAACAACGCCGCCGCGCAGACGGAAATCGCTCCCTTCGTTACAACAACGGTGAAAGACCAAGCAGACGAGCTGGCCACTTTGATGGGAGTACTGCATTGCACCCGCTCCGTCCTGGCGAAAATGATCGAGAACCGCAATGGAAGAATCGTCAATATCACCTCGATCGCCGGAGGGCACGGACAACCGCGCCGAGCCGTATACAGCGGCGCCAAGGCGGGCATCGAGGGGTTCTCCCGTTCACTCAGCGCGGAGGTGGGTCAACACGGCATTACGGTAAACTGTGTTAGTCCGGGTCCCACGAACAGCCCTCGGTTCAAAGCTCGGTCGCCCGAGCTTCGAAAAGCGGCTCTTCGGATGGGCAGTCTCGCCCGAATTGTCGAGCCGGAAGAAGTGGCGCAGGCGGTGTTGTTCCTGGCAAGCGATATGGCAAACGCCATCACCGGGGCCGTCATCGACGTGGATGCCGGGTTCACCGGATTCATGCCTCCACAGAGTGAGACCAGCGAACAGTAATTGATGAAAAGAGGAGGCACGGATGGCCACTGACACGACGCTTGTACGCGTGGAAGCCACATCGTTCACCTGGGACGTGAAAGGACTGGGGTGGACCCGCCGGCTGCACAAGCCGATCTTTGACCCGGATCATACGGATCGGCGGACCGGAACCGCCATCAAGCTTTGCACTCGGGGCGGCAGCACGGGGGAGTATGTTTCGAGCGGGAATGCGGGCGCCATTGCCAATGCGGCAAAGCACCTCCTCGGTACGGATACCCTTCAACGAGAGCGCATTTACAGCGACCTCCGCATTTACTACGTCCGGGACGATCCCCAGGCCCGCGCGTTCGTCGATATTGCGCTCTGGGATCTGGCCGGGAAAGTTGCGGGGATGCCGGTTTCGAAAATGCTCGGCGGCTACAAAGCGCGGCTGCCGGTGTACGCCGCAACGGTGGACGGCGCCGAGAAGGGGTTCCTGTCGCAGATCAATGAGTTTGCGGACTGGGCCGAACAGGTGCGCGACTACGGGGTGAAAGGATTCAAGATCCATCCGTACCCGTGGCCGGACATCGAGTCCCACGTACAGGTGGTCCGGGCGGTCGGAGAACGAGTGGGCAGGTCGATGGATCTGATGATGGACCCCTATTGCCACTATCGAACGCTTGCTGATGCGGTAAAAGTAGGAAAGGCGTGCGACGAAATGGGCTATTTCTGGTACGAAGACCCGTACAGTGACGGCGGGGTTACCCCCTTCAGCCATAAGAAACTCAGGGAGATCATTCGTACGCCACTCCTGATCGGGGAAAAGGTAATGACACTCCAGGAGCGGATGGCGATGGTTCTCGCAAAGGCAACGGACTTCGTGCGCGGGGACGCTCCCATCGACGGCATCACCGGAACGCTGAAGCTGGCCTACGCGGCGGAATCCGTGGGCGTAGACATCGAACTCCACGGACAGGGCCCCGCGCATCGTCACTTGATGTCGGCGATTCGCAATACCAACTACTACGAAATCGCGTGGACGCATCCCGAAGTGCCCTGCTACGACCCGCCCGTGTACCTCTGCGGGTACAGCGATGCGTTCCCGGCATGCGTCGGCCAAGATGGCTGCGTTCCTGTTCCCGAAGGTCCGGGCCTGGGCGTGAGGTACGATTGGGACTATATTGAGAAGCACAGAACCGGGAAGGTCGCTTACGATCTGTGAGATCTCAACGTTCTCCCCATTTTCGAACCTGCTCCATCACCCATTCACGGCCCTGAAATCGGTCAAAAATCACACGCACCCTGAGACGGTACTCCTCGCCCACGCGAGGTTGATGGATGTTCATTTGGAAGTCCCAGGGATTCCAACTCCTCGGCGGCCTGACGTCGCCCGAGTATATACCGACGTCGTGATCCGTATCAAACATCACGATGTAGGCGTATTCGCCCCAGTGGCAATAATAGAACGGCTCGGCCCATCGCTTCACGTCCGTCGTGGCCATTGCATGCTCACGCATGGGGCCCGGGAATTTCAGCGGCACGTTTGCCGTGCGGCTGTAAACAATGTTTGTGCCGTCGGTTCGAAGCCAGGTCGCCTTCATCTGCTCCGGCGATTCGTAGCCGAGGAAATGTGCATACGGATCTTCACCCGGCTTCACATAGGTGGCCCAGAAAACTCCCATCCAACCGTTGGGATAGATATCCTTCCTCGGGACACAGCGAAACGCCATGTCGATTGCGTTGGGTTCTTGAGTGGAGAATTCCGTCCAGCTTTCGACCCCATAATGGGCGGTCGGTGGCTGGTAAAGAACAACCCGAGCCGCGGATTTTCGATGAAGATGCATCGGCGACTTTCGTGGATCAAAAAGGACGTCCGGGTTCTCCCGGTCCTCATCCCGGCCATTGATGTAGTGTTCGAGGTTCAGGGCGGCGAGACCGTCTCCAAGAATGTTGTCGGTGGTTCCCGCCGGCGCCAGGCTCCAAAGTCCGTTGAAGCCGGCATGGTGCCCGTTCGGACCGGGGGAATTGTCCCCGATGACAGCGTGGAAAGCTTTGGTACGGATTGTTGTACTGTTCATTCGCTCTTCCATTCCCGCCGGCGCGGACAGAACGATGCAGGACAAGATCGTCCAAGTCAGCTGAATTAACGCTTTTCCACGATGCATCGTTCACTCCAATTTTTGCAAACACAATCACTCCGCCGCCGAGCTTGCCCGGCACCCAAGCGAAGCGCATGGTGCCAAGCCGCCCTACGGGGCGAATGATGTTGCACTACAACTCGCGAAAAGACAAAAATCGAGCCACAAAATGGCGATGGAGGAGCACTGCACCACACGTGCCCATCTTTTTTTACGTTCCCGTGTTGCAGAATCCTTTCCACCATCCAACAAATTGGGCGGGGCCCGCCTCGCGCGGATTGAGTACTCCAAGATCAAGGGGGGAATCCCAGCCCTGAAATGAGACCGCTCGTGTGCGTGAAGGAAGGTTGACAGGGCGATGGACCCATCCATGCCGGGTGTCCGGGGAACGTTCGGCTCGGGATCAATGAGGCCATCGTGACGGCGTTGCTCCGGTTACGGGATTCGAGGCTGTAATACGCGGGCCGGTTTAGATTTAATGGTGCGGTTGGAGACCGTACACCGGATTCTTCGCACGAGGAGTGAACATGAAACAGAGCAAGACCTTGATGGTGGTTGGTGCCCACCACGACGACGTCGAATTGAACGCGGGCACCATCGTGCGGCACGTGGCGGCCGGCTGGCGCGTGGTCGCATTGGTGGCCACCAACGGACGCTGGACCCCGCAGGGCGTAAGCGCCGACAACATTGAAATCCGCAACAGGGAATCACTGGCCGCCGCCCGACTGCTGGGTATGGAGACGGTCTTTCTCGGGTTCGACGAAGGACACTTCGACGACACCCCGGCTGCCCGGGATGCCATGACGGCGGCCATACGAAGGTACGCGCCCTCGGTCCTCGTCACCCATCCGCCCCTGGATTACCACGCCGACCACATGGCGGTAAGCCGGTGCACGGCCGACGCTTGGCAGCGCTGCACCAACCCAACCTTCGACTGCGGCGAACCCGCGATGAAAGAACTCCCGGGTTTTTACTATTGCGACGCCTGGTTCGAGCACTTTGAACCGGACTGCTACGTGGACGTCGGCGAGCACATACAGGTCAAGAAGGATGCGCTGACCTGCCATGCCTCCCAACTGGGCCCCGGCGGTCCGGCGCCGGGAGACATGATCGACATGGAAATGGCACGGGCGCGCTACCGGGGCATCCAGGCCGGCACCGAATACGCCGAAGCCTTCCGCCTGGTGTCCAGGCTGGGAACGAGACGAGCGTCAGCGCTTCTCGGCGAGCCGTAGGCGTGTCAGCCTGCGGAAACAGGACCATCCACACCAACTCGCAGCGCTACGGCTCCAGGATCCCCGGCATGCAGACCCACACCCCCGCCAGCGGCTGGTTCTCTACAATCTCTGCCGCCCTTGCCCCCCCGCGCGCGCCGCTCCTGGCGACTCCCCACTCGCACCTCTCGTCCAACGCCGACGCCACTCCTTACAAGCACCTGCACATGTAGAAATCCAAACAAGGACCATGCCCGAACAAAAAAAATCGCTCGTATTCGTCGGTTCAGCACGCTATGAGTGGACCTTTATGGGGATCACACTTTTTGAAAAAGGCGGAGTAGCTCAGTCGGTTAGAGCAGTGGCTTCATAAGCCATGTGTCGTGGGTTCAAGTCCCACCTCCGCCACCAAGATTACGGCCAATGTGGAAGCTCGGAATTCGATATGAGGTGCTGCCCGGCGGGAGTGTCTTGCAGCGGTTCGAGAATGCCCGGCGCTACGGATTCGATGCCGTGGAGCTGCCCGGGCGGTATTTCGACAACTACCTGGACGAGCTTCTCGCTCACGAGGAGGAGTTGGCCCTTCCGGTGTCGAGCATCTCGCTCGGGTTTCGCGGTTCGTTGATCAGCTCTGACCCGGAAACCCGCCGGGCCTGCGTGGAGGATTGCAAGCGTTTGTTTGCCCTGTGCCACCGTCTGGGGGCGGTCGGTTTGGTCATGCCCCCGGTGCTGCACATGGACAACCATCCGCGTTTCCCGGCCACCGTCAAGGGCCGACCCCGGGAAGAAGTGGAAGACGAATTGATCCTGCCCCAGCTTGCCGAGCTGGGGGCCGCCGCGTCCGGACTCGGCGTTCAACTGCTGTTGGAGGCGGTGAATCCCGATGAGACGGATTACATGTTCACCGCCGCCAAAGCGGTGGACATCTGCCGCCGCGTGAACCACCCCGGCGTCGGGGTGATTGTCGA
The DNA here is from genome assembly GCA_964611475.1 of uncultured Verrucomicrobiota bacterium. Taxonomy (GTDB): domain Bacteria; phylum Verrucomicrobiota; class Kiritimatiellia; order SLOV01; family SLOV01; genus CAUZEO01. The sequence goes on from CAZTAB010000128.1 coordinate 10,174, forward strand.
CTTCTTTCACTTGCAGTGGGAGAAGGGGAACGTGCCCGACCTCATTCGCCGCGCGGGCGCCGGTCTGCAGCATGTTCACGTCGCCGAGCACAACCGAACAGAACCGGGCCCGGGGCACCTCGATTTCGGGCCGGGCTTTGCTGCCCTGCGGGATATTGGATACGATGGATACGTGGTAATCGAATGCCGAACACTGTCGGGGGACGGCCACGACGTGCTGCCGAGGTCTGCGGCGTATCTTCGCGGCCTGATGGAAGAAGTGGAGTCTACATGAGCAACGATGAATTCCTGGAACGCGTGGCTATTGTCACCGGTGCCGCCTCGGGCATCGGCCGAGCGACCGCAGAACTGTTTTGCTCGGGGGGCGCCCGGGTGATCGGTATCGACCGACAGGAGGGGCTGTTACAGGATGTCGCCGACTCTCTTCCTGGGTTCACGCCCGCATGTTCCGACATTACGGATCATGGCGCCGTGGAACGCTGGGTGGAGCGCACCATCGAGGAGCACGGCCGCATCGACATCCTGGTCAACAATGCGGGCATCGAGATTCACGAGCGGATGCCGGAGACGACGATGGATACGTGGCAGAAGATCTATTCCGTGAACCTGGAGGCCATGTACGTGCTGGCTCGCGCCGTGGCGCCCCACATGATGGAGCGCGCCTACGGGCGCATCGTCAATGTAAGTTCGGTACAGGCCATCATGACGCAACCCATGACGGGAGCCTACGCAATGACCAAGGGGGGCATCCTGGCCTGGACGCGCAGTCTCGCCATCGATCTTGCCGGTCACGGCATCCTGGTGAACGCGGTGGCGCCCGGCGATGTGGCCACGCCCTTCTGGCCGCTCAATCTGCCCAAACCGGACGATCGCGACACCTCGCCCGAAGTCGAGGAGGTCACGAACCGCGTCCCCCTCGGCCGCTCCGGCACTTCCGAAGAAATCGCCCAGGCCATCGCCTTTCTCAGCGGCGACAGATGCACCTACATCACCGGCTCGACCCTCGTCATCGATGGCGGCCTCTCGATTTCAATCTGAATCGTGAAGAAGAATGGTTCCGACGGGGCAGCGGGATACCCGTTCCGTACTACCCCGTCAACTCCCCGGCCTCCGTCGCGGCGGCCCACAGCTCCTCGAACATGGGGAGGGCTCGGTCGATAGAGCGGATCACCGGCTCGGCGAGGAGCGCTTGTTTCACAAGCTCCTTGTCGCTCGCCACCGAGGCATCGACCAGCAAGCGCTGGTGATGGGCGATCGCCCGGCAGATACCCTTGTGGTGGCTGGGAATGGGGTCGATGCCCAGCGGTTCCACCCGGTCCGTCCACACGCGCGCGGCAGACTCGACCACGGCGCCGTCAGGCAGGTCAACGATATGCCCATGGTTGGGAACGTTGACATGCAATTCCCGGCCCAGATTGCCTGCGATCGATTCCATCACTTCGACACCGAGATCGGGGAGCAATTCCGACCGGCACTCGGCAAAGGCTTCCTGCCCCCAGAAATCCTCGATGACGTCTTGCCTGGCCAGGTCGGCCGCCTCCGCAGCATGGCGATCCTGCCTGGCAGAACGCAGGTCCCGTTTGTCCCTGTCGGCATACTCGTCGGCCATGCGCTGGGCCCACTGGTCGTGATAGAAAAAATGGACCTGGTGGCCGTTATTCATGGGCAGGACCCGATCGATCTCGACCAAGGGAGCGATATGGTCCCAGGCGCATCGCTGCGCATTTGGCCGATGGGGAATCTCACTCCATTCGCGAAAGATCCGCTCCATGAGGTTCTCTCCCTGGAGCGTCGTCTCCGGGGTGATCCAGGACACGTGGTTCAACCCGCCGCCCCGGTAATGGAAATCCGGCGGCGGCATGCCCACGTCGAGGATCGCATCCACGTCCCACACCACATTGTAGACACCCGGGCAGAGCCCAATGCTCCGGATTGACGTATAACGCTCAACGGCGTCGACCATGTTGGTGATGGGATTGGTGAACACCAGGAGCGTTGCCTCCGGACACCTCTGCTCCATCTCGCGGGCAATGTTCAGCATGACGGGCACAGTCCGGGCGGTCAACATGACGGCGCTGGGACCGAAATCATCATGACCGTGATAGCCGTACGATGCCCCGATGCGTTCGTCCCTCTCCATTCCAGTAACACCACCGACCCGCACAACGCAAAAGACAAAATCGGCGCCATCCAGCGCAGTGGCCAGATCATCGGTGGCCTCCGTGACCGGCATGTTGCGTTGCGCCGACGGCATTCTCGTGGTCAACGTCGCCATGCTGTCGGCCCGGGCCTTGTCGGTGTCCATAAAGACGAGATGCGGCCGGGGAAACGCATCCACCTTCTGCAGCATGGCATCAACCGTCCCCAGCAATCGCAGCGCCCCGCCTCCAAGAAATGTGATTTTCATCCGTTCCATGGCAAAAATGTCACGCGGTCCATAGGCCCCTAGGGATTCCAGGCATATCGTTCAAGCGCGTCGCGATTCAGCTCAATCCCCAAGCCCGGTTTGTCCGGCAGCGGAATCACGCCGTCTCTCATGACAAGGGGCTCGCTCACCAATTCGCGGCGAAGGTGTGAGTCGCACATCTCGGCCGGCAGGAATTCAATGAAGGGACAATTCGGAATGGCCGCGGCCATGTGGGCCGAGGCCGCGATCCCGATCCCGGTCTTCCAGCAATGGGGAACGACCAACCGGCCGCGGTCCTGGGCCGCCTGGCAGACCCGCATCGCCTCCGTGAGCCCGCCGATGCGCCCGACATCCGGTTGAACCACCTGGATGCCCTTGTCCATCAGTTCAAAAAACTCGAAGCGCGTATTCTGCCACTCGCCCAGGGCAATCCGCATGGGGGCTTCGCGAGTGAGGATTTCGTACCCTTCGAGATTGTCGGCCCGCAACGGGGTTTCCAGGAAAAAAAGATCCAGGTCGTCCCACTTGCGCACGGTGCGGAGACAGGAGTCCGCATCGAACCAGAGGTACTGCACGTCCACCATTAACGTAAAATCCGACCCCACGGCCTGGCGACAGGCACGCACGATCTCGGTCGCCTGTTCGTCCGTGCCCTGCAGGCCGGAATGGTTGTAGGGCCCCGCCAGCGTGCACTCCAGCTTGGCTGCCTTGTAGCCAAAGTCTTTGGCCTTGACCGCCCACTCGACCAGGCTGCTGCCGTATTCGTCTACCGTGGATCCGTACGGCTGGAGTGATGCATAGGGCGTAAGGCATTCGACCTGCGCTCCCCCCAGCAGCTTGTAGCATGGCCGGCCCACGGCCTTTCCCTTGATGTCCCACAACGCCATGTCCAGGGCGCCCATGGCGCTGATCACCGCACCGCGCCGGCCGGTCATGCAGGTGTACGTATAGAGCTTTTCCCACAGGACACTGGTGTCGAACGGATCTTCCCCCATGAGCAGATCCTTCATGCACAGGTCCATCGTGTGCGTCCCCGGCGCTTCGATCGCGGCCTTGGCCACCCAGGGTCCCGTGTCGGTCTCACCGATCCCGGTGATGCCCTCGTCGGTGTGCACGACAACCACAATGTCGTCTTGGGAAGAGGATGTTCCGTCCGCGCGAAAGCCGGGCGAAACCAGGACATGGACTTCGATGTCGGTGATTTTCATGTGTACTCCATCGGGAACTCATGGATTCTATAGCGGATCCGGGCACGTTGTTCAAACCCTTTGTCAGTCAGCCTGGGCAGATGGTCCTGCCACAATGATTCGCCCTATGATATGGGCATAGCCGGGCGTGTCCTACCGGTCATCCTCTTTTCGCCGATCATGGCCGGTTGTCACTTCACCGCGTCTTCCTCGGAACTCGAGCCGGTGGAGGTTCGGTGTACGCCCGGTTCCATTATCCACGGGAACCGATGCGTCCCGTGTAGAACAGTTTCTGTATCCCAACCCGTCGTTCCGATTCGGTGGCGTCGAGGAGATCCAGAAAGACTTTTTATTTCAGCCAGTACGCGTGACGATACTTTTCACTCAAGCTGGCAGCGTCACGGACGGAAACCTCAGCCGCTGCGGGAATGTCGGCAGTCGATGAGAATCCCGAGAAACCGGGAAGGAGGGCGGCAGGGCGATTGATTCCATGCACGGCCGACAACCGCCACATCTCTACCATTCCCGTTACTCGACAATTTCCATCAGCACGTCATCGAAGCATGCCGTTCCGTCGCCCTGGACCCAGAGTTCGGGGAGCAGCAAGTCCTGATCGCCGGTGTCGAACTCTACCGACAGTTCATACCATGCCCTGCCGCCCGGGGTTCGCGCACTGATGGCGCGATCGGTGACGTTTACGGCGCGGTACTCAATGCGCGCCAGCGCAATCCACGCTTCACCGCGAAAGTCCGTCGTGTCCACCCAGGCGGTCAGCCGGCATGTTTTCCCGGTTCCCGGCTGGGGATGCGCACCGACCGGGTGGGCGTTCACCTCGATTTGACCGGTGGAACTCCCGCTGATGCCGAGACAGCGCCTCCCGCTGTGCCCCTTTCCCTCCACCCACGAGACGTGAGGAAACTTCCCCCCGTGCTCCCAGAATGCATGATGCCCCGGCACATCCACGGGCGCAGACACCTCGAAGTCGCTCACCTCGCCGATGGTAAAACTTGGATACGCGAATTGTGCGCGCTCCTCCTCCGTGATGGAAACCGGCTCCGCGCTCTCCATGATGTCCCGCATCTCCGTCTCGGCCAGGTTTTGGAGCCGCACGCGGGCGGATGTGTGATACCAGCCGTTCTCGCGGTTCTCGAGTCCCCCCGGCATGACGACAAAGTGCTCGTCCCGCCACATGCTGCAGGTGTGAAGCTCCATGGCAGGTGTGGCCTCGAGGACGGTCAGCATGGGATTGAACCCGGCGTTGGCACCGAAGCCGATCTGCCCCTCGTCGCGCGACAAATACTTCACCCGGCACGGACCCACGACGGTGCAGGTGTAGACGCCGTTGTGGGGAAATGAATTCCACTTCCCGTCGAGCCCCCTCCATACCGTGTGCGTGTAGCGCCTCCCCGCCGCCTGGCTGTGACAGGCTCCGCGCGGATAGAAGTTCAGAAACTCCATGGGCCGGTGCTCGCGGTACCAGAAGTCGGCGCTGAACTCGTACCGGTATTCCCGCTGTTCTTCATTCCACCCGATTTCAAACGTGTGCCGCGTGTGGTCTCCGTTATCGTGCGTGCCCAGCATTTCGAACTGAAGCCCGCCGTCGTCCCGAGGCGTCCAGTGCTGCTCGACTTTATCGGGCAGATACGCGCCGTCAGGGCCATGCCACCGCAACATGGCGTGCATATTGGAGTACGACGTCATGTCAAATACGCGCGGCAGATCGGGAGGCGGACGGGTCACGTCCTCATCGCGACCAAAGCATACAATGTCGGCAACGAATGCGGCGGCATACCAGAAGAGAATCGGGCGGTCGCCGTCATGGATCCACATGCCGCGGGGATGGTCGACCATGCGAAGATCAAGCGGAAGGTTTTTGGTTTTTGACTTTTGATTGGCCATTGTTTTCTGCTCCATTCCTGGTTCGAAACTGCTCATCTATTGTTGGTCCCAACAAGATGCCGAAACCACCCGGAAGCCACACGCAGGATGGGCTGCCGGGCCGTCCCAGAGCAACAAAAAAACATGAATGGCACAGAAGATAGCATGCTCAGCCCCACGGGCCCGCCTTTCGTTGCTCGTGCTGGAAACCCAACGTGCGTGGGTCCCGGCCTCGCCCAGCCGTGCGTCAAAAACTCGAGAGGACGACGACGAGGTCGCTCGCCACAAATCCCGGCGTGTTTCCCACGCCCCACAGGGTGCCCGGGCCAATGCTGTGGAGCCGGTTGATATCTTTCCATCCACCGAGGAGCGGGGTCCACGACCTCCCACCGTCCCGGGTGTGGAACAAGGTGTGGTCATAAATCAACTTTCCAATGCCGTCGAACGGCTGGTCGAGGGCGGCCCAGCCGATTCCATTCCGCTGAAAGATCAGGTCGTTCAGTTGTTGATTCGCAGCAGGCGGTGTTCGTTGCCCCCACGTCTCGCCTCCGTCCTCGGTGTGGAGCAGGACATCCTTTCCGCCAACCCAGCCTTCCCGCGACGAGGGAAAAGCCAGGCTCGTCAACCCGTTCGCGATCGAGGGAAGGTCAAGGGCACTCCAGGTACTTCCCGAGTCCTGGCTTTTGAGCAGGACCGAAGCATTCGCAATTCGCCCGAGCGTGTAGCCCACGTATTCTGAGTCGAGATGAACATCGCCGGGAAAGACAACGCGAAGTGCTGAAAAGCCCTGGGGAAAGGACACGGACTCCCACGGACCGTCGCCCAGGCGCCGGAAGGACTCGCCGAACGTTGAAAGCACCCACACGGAATCGTGTGTTACGACGACCTGCTGAGCGTCGGTGATCCGTCCCCTCAGAAACTCTACCCACGTGCGGCCGCCGTCGGTCGAATGCAGCACGGTGCCCTTGCCGGGTCCACGCTGACCTTCCACGCCGCCCAACCAGATCTCCTCCGGGCCGGACATCCACACGCCGTGCCAATTGACCCATTCTTCACGCTCCAGCCCGGCTGGTGGGCGGCGGGGGTATTTCGACGCAAGTTCCCGCCAGGAGAGCCCGCCGTCGTCCGTTCGATAGACACCCATGACGCCGACGGCCACGCCGCGGTCGGTATTCCAGAACGATACGTCGTACAAGTTCTTCCGGATGTTGCCCTTGCCGAACCCGCCGCCGCTGCCGCCGGTGGAAAGGACGTGGAATTCTGGATTTTTGATTTTTGATTTTTGATTTGTAGCGATGGGATAGGAGGTTCCCTGCCATTGGGGTTCGGCGGCGCACAGGGGGAAGACCAGCGCCAGCAGGAACGTCATCCGAAGCAAGCGAGTAAAGGAAAAGGTCATAGTCGTGTGACCCCGAGTAGTGTGTACAGCAGCGTCTCGAGGACTTCGTGCTCTCCGGAGTCCCTCGCGATTACGTAGTGCTGGTGCAGGCAGCGGTCGGCAAAGTCATCGGTACTCGGCAGGCGGACAAACCAGCGACCGCGGTACCAGCCGAGGTGATCGCCGAATCCCAGCCCGTCCGCTTCGCCGTATTCCAGGTGGATTCCGGCGGCGTCATCGTTCAGTCGCGCCAACGCGACCGGCCCGAGTTTCGGTGTGGAGGCGATCATGCTCTGTCCCGGCCAGGCCGGCAGTGCCTCGCGCACCGTGTAGCGGCTCTCCTCCATCATGTCCGGCGGCAATACCCCCGAGGTGCTGAAGTGGCTGACGGTAACGTGATTGTCATCGAAGCATTGGCGGGTATCCGCCAGTTCCATTTCGTGCGTGTACTCGTCATGCGTGGCCAGTATGCCGAATTGATCGCGGAACAGGAAATAAATATTGCTCATCGTGGGATGCGTGCCGAGTCCCGCAACCAGCAACAATTCGGTCGTCAATGCCTCGATGTCCGCCTCCTCGCAGACCAGGTAGCCGTCGCAGACGAGCGGGCCGTAGCTGACGTTCGGCATCACCTCCGGCGGATCGACCAGCAAAAACCCCTTGATGTCATGGGGCGTGATGCCGGCCGCTCCGGTTTCTTCCAGCATCGCGCGCTGGGCAAGGTACAGCCTCGCCACTTGCACCATGTGCGCCTCATCCATCTCGCCGGGGCCGTCGAGGAGTTCCGCATGCCAGCGGCTCAACTCCGTTTTCGCATCCGCATCGCCGATTCCAGCGGCACGCTCCTTGAGTTCATCCGTGGTCCGGACCAGGATCTCCACGCCGAGTGCTTTCCGGGCTGCGGCCGTGAATAGACGAATCTGCTCGTTGCGGTGCTCGTCGTTCCCGGGATCGGCCACAATGAGCTTGGCGCCGCGCAGGGCCCGGAAACGGCGCACGGCCCGGACGGAACGATCGATCGACTCGGGCATTTCCGCCGGAAGCGCCGTGCCCCCGCCCCGTTTCAGGTCATGGTAGAAAGCGGCGTGGTACGGGTGATACCCCCGGTGCGGATCGAGGCACAGCGCCGGCAGCCCCGCACGGCACAACGTGTCCGCCCGCGGTGTGGGGCCACAGGCCCCGGTTACGAAGACCACGTCGAACGGTGCGCCCGGCTGGAGTGCTGCCGCATCGACGACATCCATTGTGTCCGCAGGCGCCAGACATACGCGCACGGCATCCAGATGACCCCGGGACGGCGGACTGTCCGTTGCACTGATAACCGCAGCGTGGATGGCCGGATCGAGTTCGAGCCTGTGTGAGTTGGGAGGCATGTGGGGTGAGTGAGTAGTAAGAAGTAAGTAGTAGTGGGTGCGGACTATTTCCGGCGCTAGTTTGATTGAAATCGGCTATGCTCGACGAGGCGACTTTGGCCGATGGCGGATGAGGAAGCTGCTTGGGTGGAAGCAGTCTCCAATGTCTGGATTTCCGATCCCCCGGGGGTCTCGAGCGATCCGTCCGCTTCCACGTTTTCGAGCCAGCAATACGGTGTATCAATCGCGACGGCCGTGTTGCCTTCCGCACCGGAGATGTGCACGTCCTGGAATCGCGCCCACACGTAGCCGCCCACCCGCAGGAGCGGATTCGCGGGCGGACCCGAAGTGCGGCGGATGGTTGTGTGGTATGCTGCCGCACAGGAGTGGCCGCCTTTCATGAACTCCACGTAGGGTCCGCCATCCTTCCGCCCGCAATTTTCGATCAAGCAGTGATCCAGGAAGTTGGGCCTTCCTGTCGTACTCATGATCACCACGCCGGCTTCGCCGCTGTTTCGAACGGTGCAATCCCGCAACGCCGTGTGCATCCACAAACCGTTTCCACGTCGTGTCTCTTCGTCAATCGCACTGCCGATCAATACGCCGTGCATGTTCTGATCCTCGAACGTGCACTTCCACAGAAACGTCTTGTCCACGAAACGCCGGTTCCATCCCCCCGCGACGAATCCGTAGTCGCCGCCTTCGAAACGGCAGTTCACCAGGATGTTTCCGTTGTCGAACGAATCCGCGACAAACCCCGCCACGGTCTGTCCCCGGAACGTGACGGAATCGACGAGCCAGTTCGCCGTGTTGGGTTCAATGCGGATTCCATGGCTTCCTCCTTCGAGCGTCAGGTCCATGACCGTGCAGCCCTCGGCGTAGAAATCGTACGCGACTTCTCCCGGTGCACCGTCTTTACGGGTCTCGCCCCGCCAGGGAAAATCGATCACGGGAATGTCGTCGCCGGCTCCCCTCAGAATCGTGCGGTCCTGGCCCGCGCCGAGCAACACGAAGCCGGGGAATCTCCCCGATTGAATCTCGGGATGAATCGGCGCGGAAAGCCGGTATGTTCCTTCGGGCACGTACAGGATTCCGCCTTCCTTCAGGGCCTCCTTGAATGCGGCGGTATCGTCCGTCTCGCCGTCTCCTTTCGCGCCGAAGTCACGAACGCTTCGCAGGCCGAGCTCGCCCCACTGAAACCGGCGCGCCGGCGGTCCCCAGAGATCGGGCTCGGTTTGCGGCCCCGGTTCGAGCCCCAACGACGTCGGCCGTTTCAGATTGAGGGAATGAACGGTCTCGGCAGTCCGCAGCTGATCCGGATGATCGCCCTCTTCGAACCGGCTCGCGAGCACAAGGCGCTGCTCCGGCGAACCCGTCACGTTCTTGCGGACGGTGGGAAAGTCCGTTCCCCAGAGGGTCAACCGGGGATCGTCGCTGTCGAGGGTCGGATTCTCCGCGTTTTCCGCATCGATGAGAAAGCATCCGGCAACGCGGTGGTTCGTGCCGTTCAGACGGATCTGCGACCCGTCCCACCTGCGGTCCTCGTCCTTGCGCCAGGACAGAGGCGCGAGGTTGATCATTTCCAGGTCCACGTTTGCGCCGCCTCGAATGTCGTACATCGGCGTGAATTCCATGTCGGGAAGCAGAGCGAGGCCGTTGGCTTCGGTGCTCATCCCCCGCATTGTGAGGTTCGAAACTTTCGGAGCCCGGATGACGGGACCCATGTTGCAGTGGACCGTGTTGTTCAGTAACAGGCAGGAACTGTCCGCGGTGGTGTCGAAATAAAAACCCACCAGGTTCGGAGCATGCGTCACGATGGTGCGGAGGACAGCGAAGTCCCGCATACGGCCCTCCACCGCAATTCCCGACAGGCCGGCGGTAAAGCTGCCGCCGATCACGGTCGAGTCCTCCACGTCGGTGAAATGAATGCCGTGGCTGGGCCGGCCTTTCCACAGGTCGCCGTGCACCTTCAGCCAGTTGCGATAGTTCTCCTGGTCCGGGAGGTAACAGGTTTCCGATGGGCCGTTGATGTTGCAGTGCTGGAAGTAGATCTGCTTCGCGGTGCCGCCGCGCTGGCGGACCGTGGCCGGCGGCCCGCCGTCCAGTTCGAGTTCCCAGAAGCTGATCCCCTCCACGTCGCCTTTCAGCTCGACGACCGGCACGTCGTCCGCCTTGAGAACGGCCCGGACTCCCACCACATCGATCCCGCCGGGAAGCCGCAGTGGTTTCCGGGTCAGATACCTGCCGGGAGGAAAGTAAAGCGTGTCCACCCCCTTCGCGGGCTGCAACGCCGCCACCGCCCGCCGCAACGCCTTCGTGTCATCCCGGGTGTCATCGGCAATCGCACCAAACTCCACCACATTGACAATCGATTGAGCGGAGCCTGGAGGTTCTGCATCTTGCGCGTGGATTATCACAGCAGGAAGAAAAAGAATGGTCATCAAAGACTTGCTCGTGTTCCACATCCGAAGATCGAAGTTTATGATTTTTCTCGCGTTCATGGTCTGAAGGGCAACAGGTGCCATTACTTTCTCACCGCAGGCTTTGCTTGTCGAATCTTGTTCACCGGGACTCTTGGACCGAAAGATGCATCGGAATAACCCCGTTGGGGTGTTGAACAGTGTCACCGTACCCGAATCAAGCCCCACTGCGCGGGCCGCACCTGCGCCTCGTTGTAGGCGTCACTCACCAGCCCCGTGTCCCGCGTTGCCCAATGCATGCGCAACCGGTTGTTCGTTCCCTCCCGGTCGGAATAGACAATGCCGAAATCGCCGCGGTATTCGTTGCCGGCTTCCGGCCGGAAGCCGAGCTCGTCCCGCGGGATGGACGCTTCCATTTCGTACCCGTCTTTCGTCAACCGGCTGGCGATCCGGGCACCGGTGATCTTTCTGAATTCGTCGATCCGCAGCGCCCCGAGCCCGGACGAGATTTCGATCCAGGTGTTCGTGCTGTCGCTGACATAGTTGTAGAGGACGGCAACATGCTCCTTCTCCTTCTTTGCCAGCAACAGGCGCCAGTCGCCGCGTTGGGTTTTCGCGGATGTGTCGTCGACGTCCCGAAGCGTCCCGAGCTCGAACAGCACGCAGTCCCCACTCTTGAACAACTCGTTGATGCCGTGACGTCCTGAATTCTTCAGCGGCGAATCGTCGCGGACGGTGTAGAAGAGGTAGAGGTTCGAGTCGTCGTAGGCAACCGTGGCGGAAGCCAGGTGGGCATCATCGTGTTCGAATCGGGCCACGGCCTGGTCGCCCAAGTCGTACTCGCCGCCGATCCCGTCGACTGTGACAACCGAGTTTGGCCGGCCCATCTGAATGACCAGGGGCTTTTTCTGCTCTTCGGCATCGGTGTCCAGAGCTGCCATCGCCAGCGCTTCCGCGTGCGCCTCGGGAGAGAATGTGATCTCGATGTCGGCCAGGCGTTTTGCCTCGTCCAGCCCGGTCAGCTCGTAGATGCAATTGCCGCCCGCACTGTGATGCTCACCCACGATGTAGGGTTTTCCATCGCGCGGGTTGCGGAAAAACTGTCCGCCGAACCACTCCCCGCTCATGGAGGTGTTCCGGTGAGATTCGCCCCGAACCGGATTCGCCGGCATGGCGTCGGGGGCGGAACGGCCATCGCGAAAGAGGCTTCCCACGTAGAGACCATCCGTCGTCATCAGGAAGGCCTGCCCCAAGTTGCCGTTGAACGCAAACACCTCGCCGAGCCCCTCGACCTGCAGGCTGCCGATGACAAAGAGCGGTCCGATCAGCATGCCGTAATCGCTTCGCGTCGCGTTGTGCGATGCGTGGACCCCGGCGAAGGGATTGGGATAGCGCCAGAGACGTTTCCCGTCCGGCGAAAACATCATCATTCCCCCGGTCGAATTGGAAAGCAGGTTGCCCCGTGAATCGGCCCAGAGGCAGATGGAAAACCCGTGATCGGGATCCTGAATGATCAGCTCCGCATTGGGTCCGTCATAGACCGGCGCACCGGCTTCCGTCCAGTCCACCACGGGCAACTTCCACACATTGAATCCGCCGTCCATCGATTTCTGGTAGCTCGTCAAATCGGGCGCAACGCCCACCGTATATCCACCTTCGAACCCGGTGGGTCCCATCCCCGGTACTTCGAAGTAGGTGACTTCCTCCTGCTGCACCAGGCCATCGCCGTTCCGGTCGCTCCACGTGAAGTTGGTTGTGGGCGAAGGCGCACCGTGTTCCGATTTGACCCCGGTTTTCGAAAAGTAATCCCCCTTGTTCCACCAGATGGGGTACGGCGGATAGAAGGTGCCGTCGAATGCCTCGGGATAGTGTTCCGCGATGTATTGATTCACTTCGTCCGACCAATAGAGATGGTCGCGGATCCAGTGGGGCACCGTGGGAAAGCGCAGTCCGGTACCGATTAATTGCCCATACTTGCTCCGTGTACTGGCAATCAGCCCCGCCACCTGGCCGACCGCGGCCAGGGGCTGATGCCGGTCTCCCTTTTCTTCGGAGATGGCCACATACGAATTCCCCCCTTGCGAAACCAGGAAGGACCGTCCGTTCACCGTAACCTGGTGGCGGGTGTGAGCGTCCTGGTACGGCCCGAGATGCGCGTCGCGGTGGACGGGCCTCCAGAGCGTCCCCTCGAGCCGGTATTGTCCGCGATCCCAGTCCAGCTCGAAGACGCCGCCACTGGCGATTGCCCGCTCCGGCTGATCCGGCAGAATCCAGGAGATGGATCCTGCATAGCCGCCCGCGGCAATGAATTCCTTTTCGAACGCGCCGTCCGCGCCCCAGACGCTGATCCGTCGCGGCAGGCCGTCGAACTCAACCACCCAGAGCCGTCCGCGACTGTCGATGTCGATCCCGAACGGGAGAAGCATGCCCGCGGGGTCGAAGGTGCCGATCCACGCGCGCCCACCTTCTTTTCCAATGCGATGACGAAATGTTCCATCGCTTGAAAAAACCTTCACACACATCGCCCGGCCCCAATCGCTGACAAAAATGTTCCCATCGGCGTCGACGGCCAGGTCCATGGGGGCCTCCAATCCCGAGGTGACCACAGGGGACGTTTCGCCCGTTTCGGGATTCATGCGAAGGACCTGCTTCTCCTTCGCACTGACCACCAACAGCTCCCCCGGGGAAACCCATTCGATTCCCACGGGCCGCGGTACCGAAAAGCGGTTCAGCAGCTTTCCGGTGCTCTTGTCCACAACCAGGACTTCATCTTCAAAATACGACGCAATGAATGCCCGTGCCGGTCCCACGGCGAGGCCCTTGACCCGTCCCGCCATAATCTCCGCGCGGAAGGCA
>CAZTAB010000129.1:0-10031 GCA_964611475.1 uncultured Verrucomicrobiota bacterium
AAAATACGGAACCCGCGGTCATCCGGTGTGGTCACCCAGAGGTGTATTGATTACGACGACGTGTCGCCGTCGCCTCAGGAATGGGTGGGAGGTGCCCGGGCGCGCCGAAGGCCGACGTGCACACGAGCCGGTTCACCCAGGTCAAAATCCGGGGCGCGGGCGACGCTCGATGGAGCGACGCTCGTGATACATGCGGTTGCAGATACATCAGCGCCCGCAAAGGACAGCGCCAAACAGGCCGGACAATCCCCATCGTGTCCGTGGGCCGGCGGTTCATTGCGACCCTCCGGCACCACATCGTGCGAGGAGCCACACACGTGCCCATGCTGGCCAGTGGCCTCATCGACGCCCACGGAATGCAAGTGGAAAGACGGGTACAACACGAAACCGAAGCAGAACAACCCAACGTGGAACCACGTTGCCATTCGACTCCGTTCGGTTATGTTTCTCGCACGTCGCATCCGTTACGCAATCGACCACGGAACTCGATGGGTTTCAAGTGTAAAACATCTTTGAACCGAGTTCTCATTCTCCGCGTCGCCTCAGGCGACGGACGCGGTGGTTCAATCCACGTGCGGCCCGGTTCCAGGGACGGGACGGTCAGGATCCTGTACCTCAGGATGATGCACTGTATGTCCTTCCTCTCCCTGGGTCGTTTGTCGCCGAAACAGAACGTCCGGAAAACCGACGGCCGCCAGGAAGGACGCTCCCAACCTGAAACAAGACACAGGCTTCCCGGACCCGGGCGAACCTTCATCCGTGGCGACGGCTAACGCAGCTTACCGTAGCGCGACATCCCGAAACACGAATGGGATTTCTTCGATCAAATCCGTGGCCGAAAGCCCCGCCTGGGACGTGCGCATGGCGACCTGGTCACCGGCCCGGCCGTGGATGTACACCCCGGCACGCGCGGCATCGTAGGGGGGGAGGCCCTGACCGATGAGGCCGACGATCAACCCAGCCAGAACATCCCCGCCCCCCCCGGTGGCCATGCCCGGATTACCGGTAAGATAGACGATGCACGGATGCTCGGACTGCGCAACAATGGTTCCGGCGCCTTTCAGAACGACCGTCGCATTGGTGTATTTCGCGGCCGCCAGCGCCATCCCTTCCCGGTGCGACTGCACCTCATTGACATGCTGTCCAAACAACTGGGCGAGCTCTCCAGGGTGTGGCGTGATCGTCACGGGGCAGGTGGCCTTGGCCAGCCAGTCCGGCTGATGGGCAAGCACCGCGATGGCATCCGCATCAATGACGACCGGCTTCGACGACTCACGGAGAATCTCGCGCACCAGGAGCAGGGTCTCGTTGTGCCGGGTCATACCCGGCCCCACGAGAACTGCATCAAATTTATCCAGGCTCCGCTGCCAGTCCGCCCACAGCTCCGACGAGAGCGAGCCATGCGCGGTTTCCTTGGCCGGGTAGACCATCGTTTCCGGTGACCCGCCCGCGACAACATCCCAAATCTGATCGGGCACGACGCAAGTCACCAGCCCCACCCCGGAACGCACGGCGGCCCGGCAGGCCATGGTAATTGCCCCCGCGTACCCCACCGCACCGCCAATAATCAGGACATGACCGTAATGCCCCTTGTGAGAATTCCGGTCCCTGCGGATGAAAAGGCTCTTCAAGTCCGTGATGTAATTCAGCTCCAGCCCTGTATCGCAATCGGTCTCCTCGACAAACTCCCATGGAATGCCGATATCGACGACTTCCAGCGCGCCGACATGGTCCCGGGCATTTGATTCCACCATGCCCCGCTTCGGAAGGCCCATGGTTGCCGTGACATCAGCACGAACAGTTTGTCCATGTGGCTCGCCGGTATCTGCATCCAGCCCGGACGGGACATCGATCGACACCACAAACCCGTCCCGAGATCGGGCATTGAAGTACTCGATGGCTCCCGCCGCCGGGCCACGGGCCGGCCCGGAGGCGCCAATGCCGAGGACACCGTCCACCAGCACCTCGCCGCCCGGCACGCCATCCACCGCGGCGTCCCAGTCGTCCTTCGTAGGCAATTCCCGGTACGACACCTCCGCGCTGGACATCTTGCTGAAGTGCTTCAAAGCGTCACCCTTCAGGTCCTGGGCGGACGCGGCCAACCAGACCTCGACCCGGCAGCCCCACTCCTTCAGGAATCGCGCGGTGACGAATGCATCACCACCGTTGTTTCCTCGCCCAGCAAACAACTGGATGTACGGATTTATGAACCCGGTGCTGTCGGCCATGCGGCGCACGATCTCCGCAATGCCATATCCCGCGCGCTCCATCAATACCTCACCGGGAGTCCCGTGCTCCTCAATCGTGCGGCGCTCGAGTTCGCGCATCTGCTCGGCCGTGACCAGTTTCATGGTTGATTGCTACCGTATCTCATCCGTCATATCGCCCGCATGCGGCGATCACTTCACGAACCGCCGCGTCCAGCCCGACCATTACCGCCCTCGCGACAATACTGTGGCCAATATTCAGCGTGTTGAGGTGCGGTATACGCAGGATCCCTTCAATGTTTCCCATGTGAATCCCATGGCCAGCGTTGACCTGCAGACCTCCCTCGTGGGCCCGTTGCGCGCCGCAGATCAACCGCTCGAGTTCTCCCTCCACATCGCCGCCGGCAGCGTCACAGTAGGTACCGGTATGCAATTCCACCACCGGCGCGCCCATTTCCCGGGCCGCGTCGATCTGCCGTTCATCCGCCTCAATAAAGAGACTCACGACAATTCCCGCCTCGCCAAGTCGCCCGGCAACTTCTCGGACCACATCGAACCGGCCGGCGGCGTCCAGCCCACCCTCGGTGGTCAGTTCCTCCCGACGCTCCGGCACGATACACGCTTCCGACGGTCGAAGCCGAACCGCAAGGTCCACCACGTCCCGCGCTGCGGCAAGCTCAAGGTTGAGGGGCAGAAGGGACGCGCCCACAAGGTCCCTCACGTCGTCATCCTGAATGTGACGGCGATCCTCCCGCAGATGAACCGTTAATCCGTGCGCACCGGCAGACTTGCAGATCCGGGCCGCTTCAAGGGGCGAAGGATATGTCGTGCCCCGCGCCTGGCGAAGGGTCGCAACATGATCGACATTGACACCAAGTTTCAGCACGGTTCCGGGCTCAAAATTCGTCCTGCGGCCGGAGAACCTGCTTCGGCGCATCCATCTTGCTGTCGTACATCATGGAGTGCCCCCGCCCCCTGGCGCAGGCACCCTCCTGCGCAGTCTGCGCATGCTCGAGCAGCCTCTTCGCCAAGGCACCGTGATCCGGATATCCCGCCACGCCGCAACTCAGTGTAACTTTCAGCGTGGAGTCACCAATCGCGATGTCATGGCCTGCAAATTCGTCCGCAAGACGCTGCAACGCCACGAGAGCAGGGCCGGGCGCGCAGTCCATGAGCAGTACGATCCGCTTGTCATCCAGCATTCCCAGCAGGTCGTTCTCCCGGATCCCGTTCTGAAGATAGGCGCCCAGGTGACCGAGAATCTCTTTCTCCGCCGCCGCGCCGTAGTGGTCGAGATAACGGTCGAGCCGGTCGATCTGGATGCAAGCCACCGAAAGCGGGCGCTCCGTCTTTCGATCCTGCGCAAATCGTTTCTGCATCACGCTGCCCAGATGCTCCGGCTTGAGGACACCGGTCGCCGGATCGATCAGGGATCGCTGCCCTTCCGGAATGGCCGCCAGCGGATCCTCCGGTGTCGCGACCGGACCAGCCTCGTCCTCAACATTCAACCCCTCGGCTTCCCAAAAACCATCCGCAGACGGCTCGCTTGCCACACGTTCGACCACACGGTCCACGGCACGGATCAGGTCCTCGACCCGCTCGCCACAATCCGGTCCCACGCCCAGGGTCACGAACCCGGCAAACGTGCTTTCCCCCGAATCCGATAGTGAATAAGGCTGTCCGGATACGCCCGAGAGAATACGATTGCCAATCGTTCGGCCGGCCGTCGCGCCCGTGTCGGCGACAATGCCAAAGCGAGCATCGCCCAGTTTCACCATGGAATCGCCTGCACGCACAACGCTTCGGATCCTGTTGATCATGCCTTCGTTCAGGGCCGATTTCTGGTCGTCGCTCAGGTCACCGAGAATCTCTTCCTCCCGCTGCAGTCCGACGACCAAAATCGAAAAAGGCGCCAAGTCCCGATGAGCAGTTCCGATCCGGGAGGCAATCTGCACCTGAAAAGCCTCGATCCCCTCCGCCACTTCGCCCTCCCGGGGACGCGCTCGTACCGCCATGTGCTGGAAGCGAAGGAAACTCGTGATCAGGCTCAGGACCACGAAGGCAATCCCCGTGACAAGGAGCAGCTGGAGAATCGCCACTAGAAGTTCAGTTGAAGACAACGATTCCGTACCTCCCCGCGAATTCGTTCCCGGAATCTTGCAGCGGGCCGAAAAGCATCAAAATGAAGCCTAAGCAAGGGTTACGCCAGAGTCTTTGTCGAAGAAATGCGCTCTTTGCATCGTGACCGCCAGCTTCAAATCCTGGTTTTCCTTGGCGGTGTCGTGCGCGTCCACCCGCGCAGTAAAGGAATTGGCCCCGGTATTCAGATAAAGGTAGATCTCGGCCCCCATGGGCGCAACGACTTCGACTTTCGCGGTGAACTGGTGCGCGGGATTCCCCCCCTGCGAGAACTCCGCTTCCTTGATATCCTCTGGGCGAATACCAAATACGATGTCCCGGCCCACGTGGCCCTTCAGTTTGCCCGCCTGCTCATTCTCAAGTTGCAGACTAAAACTCTGTTCCTTGAAGTAGACCGCTCCATTGCTGCCCTCAAGGCGGCCATCGAAGAGATTCATCGGTGGGCTTCCGATGAATCCGGCGACAAAGAGGTTCGCCGGGTTTTCATAGAGTTCCAGCGGCGCAGCGACCTGCTGAATGAGCCCATCTTTCATGACCACGATCCGGTCGCCCATGGTCATGGCCTCCACCTGGTCGTGGGTCACATAGATCATGGTGGCCGAGAGCCGCGTATGCAGCTTGCTGATCTCGGTGCGCATCTGCACGCGCATCTTCGCGTCCAGATTCGAGAGGGGCTCATCGAACAGGAATGCCTTGGGCTTCCGCACGATGGCCCGCCCCACTGCCACACGCTGGCGTTGCCCGCCCGAGAGTTCCTTGGGTTTTCGATGCATGAGTTCTTCGATCCCAAGGATTTCGCTGGCATCCCGAACCCGCTGGTCGATTTCCGTCTTGGGGTATTTCCGAAGCTTCAGGCCGAACGCCATGTTCTTATACACGGTCATGTGCGGATAGAGCGCGTAATTCTGGAAGACCATGGCAATATCGCGGTCCTTCGGCGGCACATCATTGACCTTCTTGCCATCAATGTAGATCGTGCCCTTGGTGATTTCCTCAAGACCAGCGATCATTCGAAGCGTAGTCGACTTTCCGCAACCGGAGGGTCCAACCAGAACGAGGAACTCCTTGTCCTGAATCTCCAGGTTCGCGTCCTCCACGGCCACGACATTTCCAGGATAGACCTTAAATACGTTCTCGAGAATTACCTTGGCCATACTTTCAAATCCTCCGTCAGACGGACTCCAGCTTGTTGTTCACATTCTCATGGCAAGATCAGCTTCAAGTGACCAGTATGCTTATAATTCTGGTAAACCCATGCAAAGAGAATTCACGGGGATCCGCGCGACCGGGATTTCCAAGAAAACAGATCGTTCTACGCGGATTCACCCATCGAACTCGCGGCAGAAGCATAGTTCCACGGATCCGTCGCCCGGTCTGGGTAAGCAACCCGAACTTCAACCTGCGGGCATCCCGCCTTTTCCAGGCCCCTGCGGGCCGCCTCCAGCGCCAATTCCTCCCGGTTGCAGTCCTGACTGAGGTGGGCCAAGAAGACGCAGCACAATTCGGGCCCGGCAATATCCTCAAGTATTTCCGCAGAATGATCATTGGACAGGTGTCCCTGCCGCCCTCGAATGCGCTGTTTCAGATGCCAGGGCCGTTCGGCCTCCTGCAGCAGCCGCTCGTCGTGATTTGCCTCAATAATCACAGCATGAGATCCACGTAGCCTCTCCCGGATCAACGCCGTGGGGATTCCCAGGTCCATTGCAATCCCAAGTTGGGCCGGTCCGGAGCGGACCACGAACCCGACCGGCTCGTACGCGTCATGCGGAACGGCAAAGGTGTCGATCTCCAGGTCCCCAATCCGAAAGGGATTTCCCGTGGTAACCAAGTTCCACGAGAGTTTTCCGCACTTGGAATCACGGGAAAGCGCCTCCACCGTGCCGTGATTTGCATACAAAGGCACCGAAAACCGTTTGGACAACGTCGGAATGCCCCTGACATGGTCGTCGTGCTCATGGCTCACACAGATTCCACCCAGATCCCCCGGATCCACTCCGATTTCCCCCAACCTCTGCGCCACCCCCCGCGCACTAATGCCTGCGTCAATGAGAATCGATGTGGTCTCAGAACGGATGTACGTGCTGTTTCCCTTGCTGCTGCTGGCCAGAATGCAAACCCCCAATGACACATTAACTCCTTGTGTTCAGACCGGTTTCTGACAGAATTATCATGAATGGCATCAAATCTGCTAGGCGCCTGCCGTCCGCATCATTGGGAAATGGGGAAGGCGGGTCAAGAGAATGAGGAATTGTACGGGGCCCGAGCCCATCTTCCCGGTAGAGACTCCGGGCAGGAAGGCTGGCTGACCAGTAGGGTGGATTGAAGATGGCCGAGCAAATTCTTGCCCAGACGCAACAGCAGCGAATGCAATTGATCCTGGCGCCTCAGTTGCGCCAGTCCCTGGAAATGCTCCAGGTGCCCGTGCTGGAACTTCAAACCCTCATTCAAAACGAACTGCAGCAGAATCCGGCCTTGGAGGAGGAGCTCACCGACTCGAAGGATCGCCTGGAGGTCGAGCCGATTGAGCCCGACTCGGACGAGGAGGCAAACAACGTCGAAGGCGACATTGACGAGCAGTTCGAGGCGCTTGCGAAGCTAGACGACGAATGGCGTGAATATTTTCAGCAGAGCCAGTCGTCCTCCAGCTACACGTCCGACGATGCCGCCCGCCGACAATTCTTTCTTGACTCGCTTTCCATTCCCGAGTCGCTGCAGGAGCACCTGAACATGCAGCTCAAGCTTGCCGGCCTGGAAGGCGACGGCGAGGACTACCAGATGGGCGAACTGATTCTCGGGAGCATCAACGACGACGGGTACGTGTCCACATCCCTGGAGGAACTGGCCGAATCGACCGGGTTTTCGATCGAAGACCTGCAACGCATCCTTGAACTAATACAGGAATTCGATCCGGTCGGAGTGGGGGCGCGAGACCTGAAGGAGTGTCTCCTCCTCCAGCTTCGCCGACTCGGCGCGGAAGACTCACTGGCCGCCCGCATTGTACGTGATCACCTCGACGCCCTCGCCACCCACAAGTTCAATGACATCGGCCGCGCACTCAAGGAATCGGCGGAGGAGATTCACAAGGCGGCGCAGCTCATCGCGACGCTGGAGCCCAAACCAGGGCGCCCTTTCACCTCGGCTTCCACCACATACGTTCTCCCCGAAGTCATCGTTCAGAACGACAACGGAAAGTATACCGTCAGCCTCAACAATGAACAAATCCCGCACCTCAGGATCAGCCGCCATTACCGTACACTGATGTCCGACAAATCCACCTCGACGGACACGAAGTCCTACATCCGGGAAAAAATACGCGCCGGAGAATTTCTCATCAAGAGCATAGGCCAGCGGCAGCAGACTATCTCACGCATCGCCCTCGAGATCGTCAGCGTTCAGGAGGATTTTTTTACCCATGGCGTATCCCATCTCCGTCCGCTGACCATGGCGGAGATTGCGGGCAAGCTCGACATTCACGAAACGACCGTGAGTCGAGCCATCGCCAGCAAGTACATGCAGACGCCGTGCGGCACGTTCGAGATGAAATACTTCTTCACTCCCGGATTCAAAACCGCGGATGGGAAACAGATTTCCAACAAGACAGTCAAGGACGCGATTGTTCAACTGGTGAACGGGGAAAATCCCTCCACTCCTCTGTCCGACCAGCAAATGGTCGACATCCTGAAGGAGCGAGGCACCAAGGTTGCCCGGCGCACCATCGCCAAGTACCGGGAAGAACTCAAGATCCTGCCCTCCCACATACGAAAAAGAATGTGACGGCATCTCGGGACTCGGAACCACAACCTGCACAAAAAGAACGAAGCATTGTTGCCCGGGCTCGGCGCCAACCGTGCTCCATCACATCAAGCAGGGTTTTAAGCAAGGCGGACCGCCCTGTGAACAACCGACCAATCCCTGAACGGGTTGCATTAATCCAACACATGGGTGCCCGACAAACTGTATTGATTCTCCCCCGTGCCCCGAATGCTGTCATCACCTGAAGATCTCCTCCAACAATTCCACGGCTCTCTCGATTCCTTTCTGCAACGCTTCTCCGCCGCTTTCAAGGATCTCGCTGCCGGCGGCGGCGATGAGGCGGCCGGAGAGATCCTCCCGTGGAGACTCGACCCGCCCCGACAGCTTCATTTCTGCCCACCGGTACCCGTCCCGCTCCTCAACAAACACCCGGGTGCGCGAACCAGGCAACCAGCGCAGATGCTCAGGGGCAAGGCCGATGTCAAGCCGACCACTGATCCACCGCTCACGAAGCTGCATCTCTCCCTGCACTCGCAGCAACGACGGCGATTCGGCGAATATGTCCGTGGCGAACAGTTCCCCGGCTCCGCCCTCAATATGCGCCCTCGCGGTTTCAAGCCGGATGCGGCGGTATTGCTCCGTTCCGGTGAATGCTGAAATCTGGTTGAGAAGCGGCAATGCTTCGAGGACCGCGTTGCGAACCAGCAAATCGCCTTCAGCCCTCACCCCCCTTGTTCCCGCAACGGCCCCTCCCACACGAAACGACCCCTCGCACCGGCCGGACACTC
Organism: uncultured Verrucomicrobiota bacterium; assembly: GCA_964611475.1. Taxonomy (GTDB): domain Bacteria; phylum Verrucomicrobiota; class Kiritimatiellia; order SLOV01; family SLOV01; genus CAUZEO01. Next base: position 8,888 of record CAZTAB010000129.1, read on the forward strand.
GTGCCCGCCAATCCTCATGGAGCAACAGGCTCACCGGCATCTCCCGGAAATCAATGGCAAGATTGACATTGCCCTCCGGATGAGACTCGCCAGGCACCACTACATCTCCGGAAACGGCGATCTGCCCCTGATCCTTCCCCACCACCGCATTCAATTCAAGAATCTCGATCGAATCGTTCACGCACCGGGCATCCATCGAGTGAACCTGGATCTCCGGGACATCCTGGATGATCAGCTTGCCTCCGCTTCCCTGCGCGAACCACGCATCGCCCTCTGACTCAACTTCCAGGCGCAGATCATCGAGTTTAACGGGGGGGGCATCCCGAACCGTCTGTACCGTGATGTCGTGAATTGTGATCCGGCCAATTCCCCCGCCCCCCGAGGATGCCTTGCCCCACCCCGCAACAAGGCGATCTTGCTGCCGACGCGTGTCTCCGAATTTGAATTCGCCGCGTGGATCGATCAGCGCGTTTACTTTCTGAACCTCCAGCGCGTGGATGGAAAATCGGCCACACATGAGCGAGCGAAGGTTGAAATCGGCCCGGATCTGACGGCCTTCCAGGCTCCGGATCCCCTGCCCCGGCGGTCCGGCAGCGTCATATGTTTCAGCATAGAGACAATTCTCCCGCCAGGAGAACGGGCCGAACTCTCCCTCCACTCCAAGGGCATGCGACACTTCCCGGTTGAGCAGAAGCCGAAAGTCTTCACTTCGCAGCCAGGAGCGAAACCACAAAGACCCGGCGACCGAAACGAAAACGGCCAGAAGGATGAGCGCGACACCCGAAAGCAAAAACCGGCGGGCAATTTTTGATCCTTGATTTTTGATTTTTGATTGAGTCCGGCTGATGCAGGCCACCCTTACACCAAACAGATACAATCAAAACCCGAAAATTTAAAATTAATGGATGGCGGCTAGACCCGGCAGAGTCATCGAGCTAATTTCGGTTGTAACCCGCCTCATGCCGCCGCATATTCCGTGATGTGCTTGAGCTTGAAGCCATAACCGTTCGCGCCGGTGATCCTCGGGCCCCGGTCACGCTGCTTAAGGACATCTCTTTTCGCCTGTACCCCGGACAATCGGCAGCTATCATCGGGCCTTCCGGCAGCGGGAAAAGCACGCTGCTCAAGGCGATCGCCGGAATTC
>CAZTAB010000130.1:0-9752 GCA_964611475.1 uncultured Verrucomicrobiota bacterium
ACTCGTCGAGCGTGCGGCAAAACTGGGTGAGTGGTTCCTCCCGGAACTGGAGGTGGTGCAGCAGAAATACCCGGAGGTCCTCGGCTGTTTCCAGGGACGCGGCCTGGTTGCCGGGATTCAAACCGTGGAATCCGGCACCCGCACGCCCGACCCGTCACTGGCCGTCCGTATCAATGTCGCATGCTTCCATCGAGGCCTGCTCATGTTCGCCCCGGTCGGCATTGCCGGGGAATGCGTCAAGATCGCCCCTCCCCTGACCATCGACGAGGACGCGTTGCGCGAGTCGGTCGAGGTTTTCAAGGCAGCCGTAGACAGTGTGGGGGCGGCCACTGCGAACGTTGCATGATATCACGTGGGCAACGAAAGGCGACTCTCGAATGATTTATCGCAAACTGGGCCAGTCTGGATTCGATGTCTCGTCACTCTCCTTCGGATTGTGGCAGATCGGGGACTCGGAATATTGGGGGGAGAACGATACCGGCGCACAGGCCATTCACGCAGCCATTGATGGAGGCGTAAACCTTTTCGATACCGCCGAAGTCTATGGCGACGGTGATTCCGAACGCGTCTTCGGCAAATGGATCGGCCCAAATCGGGACAGCGTCCTGATTGCGACGAAGGTCTCGATGAGTCATTGCGGAGTCAATGACGTGCGCAAGGCATGCGAGGGCAGCCTCACACGCCTGAACACCGATCGCATCGACCTCTACCAGGTGCACTGGCCGAATCATGACATCCCGTTTTCCGAGACGTACGCCGAACTCACGGCTCTGAGGGACGAGGGGAAAATCCGCGCCATCGGCGTGTCCAATTTTGGCGTGGCGGATCTGGGCGACTGGTTGTCCGTCGGCGAGGCCGCGTCGAACCAGATGTGTTACAACCCCCTCTTTCGCGCGATCGAGATCGATGTTCTTCCCCAGTGCAAAAAACATGATGTCGGTGTGCTGACCTACAGTCCGCTCATGCAGGGCATCCTGTCCGGGCGGTATTCCTCCGTGGAGGAAATCCCTCCGGTACGACGGCGAACCCGCCATTTTTCATCAAACCACGAACTGGTGCGCCACGGCGAACCCGGCCATGAAGAACTGACCATAAACACCTTGCGGGATCTCAAGGAGCTGTCCGACGGCGCCGGGATCCAGTTGCCGGACATGACCACCGCCTGGATTCTTGCCCAGCCAGGGGTTGCCTCGGTCATTATCGGTTCATCGAAGCCCGACCAGGTGCGCCGGAGCATGGAAGCCTCCCGCCTGAAGCTTCCCGGGGACATTACAGAGAGGTTCAACGAGATCACCCGACCCCTGAAAGAAGCGCTCGGCCCGGTTCCCGACATGTGGGTGGGCGGCGAAAACGCGCGAATCCGGTAGCCCGGCATCCCGCCTGCAGCCCACGGACGACGACATGGCCAGACAGGGGACCGACCAGCGTGCACGCAGAGCGAAATCCGGCACCCCGGGTGTCCCGCCCATACCCGGCGGACAATCCCGGAGCCAGGGACAACCGGGTCCCCCCATCCGTCGAGACAGGCATGAAGAGGGCCCGCGGGGCAAGGCAACCGCGGCGAGACGCCATCGAAGGCACCGCACCCACTGCAAAGGCAAAATACTACACAGCATGGTTCATCCCCTTGTTCCTGCGCTGCTTGTCGTCGGGTGTTTGGGCCTGAACAGCGCTGTTGCGAATCGCATGGTCTACGAACCGACATGGGAGTCGTTGGATCAACACCGGACGCCGGAGTGGTTCCAGGACGCGAAGCTGGGCCTCTTCGTCTATGGGCCCAACCCCACCCGCGGGGAGTGGGAGGCCCACTACCGGGCCCACGGCGGAAAGTCGAATGTCGTCGGTCATATCCTGCATTATTACCCGGAGCACGAGGCGGTCCAAGCCTGGGACCAGTACCCGTGGGACCCGGACGGACTGGCTGAACTCGCAGTCGATGCTGGCGCGAGGTACCTGGTGTTTAGTCACGGATCGTTTTGCATGTTTCGCCCGAGCCAGTACACGGACATTGAAGGAAGCGCGTTCGTGCGAGTCGGCGACAAAAGCCGCGACTACGTGGCGGACGTGGCCCGGGCGACGCGCGCGCGGGGCCTGAGGTTCGGGCTCTACACGAATTTCATTCATCCGGGGGATCATCCGCAGTGGATCGGAATCATGAAGGAAGCCATCGATCGGTATCAGCCGTCCACGCTCTGGTTCGATGGCGACTCATTGAAAGACTCATTCACCAGCATGCGCACCCGGGAATTGCTCGCCTACTATTACAATCATTCTGCAAAGCAGGCTGAAGTCGCCGCGGAGGACGCACTGGGAAACTACAAGCGACCCACATGGGGCAAGCGGCTTGTGCACGGCGACTGGTTCAGGAAGGAGGCCACCGAAGCCTCCCCCGGGATTTCCGACGGATATCATGTCCGCTACGAGGAAGTGACACGGCATGACGCGCGATCTCCCGCGGCACAGCCGGGCGGCGTGGTAAACAACTACGTGGAGTGGCTGGCGCATGCCGCCAGCCACAACGGAAACCTCGAGTTGACCGTCTGGATGAATCCCCGGCAGATGCCGCGACAGAAACAGATCCTGAAGCAGGTTGGTATCTGGCTGGAAACCAACGGCGAGGCAATATACAACACCCGGCCCTGGCACGACGGCCGGGCGCAGGACAAAACGATAGACGGCATCGACGTGCGTTATACGACGACGAGGGATGCTCTTTATGCCATTCTGTTTGAATGGCCCAGGGGTGAAAAGTTGCCACACAAATACGAGCGCTTTACCTCCCATACCGGACGGTTCACGCTGCCGGGCCTCCATGCCGCCAACGGCACGGTCGTTACCCTGCTTGGCCGAAAGGGGGCCCTGGAGTGGCGCCAGGAGGGGACAGGCCTGACCATCGTTCTTTCCCGGGGCGAAACACCGCCGGGCTGGCACCACCACACCGGCGCCGAAGTGCCCTGCGACCACGCGTTCAGCTTCAGGATCGCACCGCGGCCAAAGGTGGATGGAAAGGCACCTTGATGTTGTCCTCGCCCGCTACAACGGTCCCACACGTGCGCCCACTTGGTGGGTGATCCCGACCTGCGCGAATTTTTCTCCAGCATGAATTTTCCTTGCAAAAGAAGCAAGACGCGCCAGAGTTTCGAAACTGGAACCTGTACATCCGGCAACTTCCACTAGATAAAAAAGGTGCCCGGACATGATCAAGCGAAGTTTCTTTCTGGTTCTTCTTGCTGCCTGTTTCGAAAGCGCGGCGGTCGGGTCGTGGCGAGACGCCAACCACCGTGCGCATCTTGAGAACGACGCGCTTCGCGCTGAATTTCAGGCGGGAATAATGTACCGCCTAACGGGAGTGGGTTCCGATGAGGATTTCATCTCCATCGATCCCTCAAAGCTTGATTCGATCGTTACCCTCTTCGACAAATCCGGGTTGAATCTTGATGAATGTGAAGTTGCCCACGAGGCGGCGAGCGATTCCATCGTGACCCGGTTCCGCGCTCCCGATCGGACGCGCTGGGAATTGCGATGGTCCATCGAAGCGGGCGAGGGTGATCTCGTCCTTCACACCTCCGCGCGTTCCCCGGAGCCGATCCAGCGGTTCGGCGTTCCGTTCACCGGCCTGGATATGGGCCAGCACAATCTCGTATTGGTCAACGGCACCGGCAGCGGGCTGGCGCGCGAGGCTCCCTGGGCGAAGTCATTGGACGGCTCCGTTCCGGTTGCCTTGTTCGAGGGAGAGAACGAAGGGTGGTTCCTGGAGTCGCGGGAGTGGGACACCGGGACCGCCTGGGTATCCGCTCAGGGTACCGGGGAAAGTGCCAACATCTCCATGATGCGCTATCACACCGCGGTCACCCGCGTACCCGCGCCCGCGGAACTCCGGATCCGGCGCTACACCACGCACTGGGCCGATGCGGTCGACCCCTATCTCAAGTGGCTGGAGGAGGAAGCCGGTTATGTGCCGATCGAAGAGAAACAGCCCGCGTGGGTGAGGGACATTCGCGCCCAAGCGTATCTTCATCCATGGGACTTCGAGGGTCTGGAGCAGCTCGCCAAACGCGTGGACCCATCCCAGACATTACTCGGGAGGGTGACGGACTTCAACCGGGAGGCATTTCCCATCTACGACCCGTCCCCAGTGCCTGCAAAATGGTTCAAGCGCGCCCGCGAACTTGGATTTCATGTCGGCGCCCACGTGAACGCCACCGGCGTCGCACCAGGCCTGACAAATCTGGTCGAGCGTTTTCAGCGCGGCTTTCTCTACACCTGGATGGACAAGGACGGCAACGAGCAATGGGAAACCCCCCCTCCGCATGCGGGCCGCGTGACGCTCACGTTGCCCGACGGAGAGAAAACCGCCTCCGGGGTGGACGATCATGCCTACTGTTCGCCGGCCCTGAAGGAGTTTCGCGAGTTTTACGTCGGGCAGATGAAGCCGCTGGTCGATGCCGGAGTGGACCTGATTTACCTGGACGAATGCGGCGGGAACGGCCGCGGGTTCATCAAGGGCATGCCCTCGCGCGAAGGCGTGATGCTCATGATGAAGCAGATCGTGGAAACCTATCCGGGCGTCGCCTTGATGACCGAGCAATTCAATCCGGTGATTTCGAAGCATGCGAGCTTTGCGCTGACCACCCTGAATCCCGGACATCCACTGAGCGGATATATATTCAGTCGATTCATTCACGTCGTACCCGAGTGGTATTATTACGAACCCACGAACGAACTCCACATGGACCAGCATCAGGAATGGGGCTTCATGGTGCCTGGGGGAAGCTGGAATCAATCCTGGTTGAGTATCTGCAATGCGTTTACGCAATACAAGCTGGAGCCGGACGTGCGGTTGCCACTGCGCGCCAACCAGCTCTTCGGATACCGCGGCACGGACGGTGTGGTCGCGTTCTACGAGAAGGAACAGCGGCGCCGTGGGCTCGTCGTGTACGAGTCCGGGAAGAAGCCGGTCTGGCATGGGACGCGGGTCACGGGCGTCAAGAAGTGGGCCGGTCCCGGTGCATTGGCAAACTGGCCCTTCTACCACGGCGACAAGCTGATCGCGCTCGGCACCAATCAAACCTACGGATTCGACCCGTCGATCAAGCTGCCAAAAGACCAGTTCCACGTGACCTCCATCCCCGCCGATTTCGCGTTGTATTCCAGCGAAAGTGAAAGGAAGATCCCGGTGGAGGTGGGCATGAATTCCGCATACTTCCGCATCAATTTTACCGGCACCGGCGAAATGGATATGCATGTGCCGGATGGTTGGATGGTGTGCCTGGACGATCAGGTCGTGCCGGTGAACAAACGGACCGAATCGGCGCACGTCCATGTGAATGCCCTGGCCGACCAACCTAGTGTCCTGCTGGCATTTCAGACGTCCGAGGAGATTATTTCCGGAGGCACCGCGGATCTCCCGTGGCAGATTCCCGTGAAACAAAACATGATTTACTGGAACCAGTGTTACACGGAGAACACCCACTATGCACACAAGAGCGAATACGCGGGAATCGTGATCGGGAAAATGCCGGAAGCACAGGGCATCCGGCTCGAAACAGGAGGCAACGGCGAGGTCCGGGTCAACGGGAAGACCCTGCTAAGAATATCCGAGGGCGAGCGACGGGAAGCGGACCTCACCCCATACGCAGGTCAACACGTGATCATCGAGTTCTCGGCAGATGGGGGCGACTGGCCACCCTATCGGCGCCCGGCCTTGTGGCGCTCCCTTTACCAGGGAATCTCGGAGCATACCAAGAACCAGTTCGAGGTCCGGGGCGGAAATCACATCGGAGACCATGGCGGCAACATGTGGTTCCTGAAAGGCTGGTGGAAGCCGAGGGTGATCGCCGAAGACACATGACATGGGGTCGACAACCGGAGTGAACAAAACGCAGCACGGATCGCCCTGCAATCCTCACGTCGTGGTTGTCGTCCACCGTTCAATTCCCGGCTAAAGTCAAGCAAGCGCCGGTCGAATACGATTCGCCACGGCGTGCGCACATGCCAACTGTCCGGCGGTGGACAGATGGAGTTGGTCCCCGGAGAGAAACGCCCCGTAATTCTTCCACACCACCTCATCCAGGTCATTGATCGGAACGCCCTCGGATTCCATCAGGGTTCGGGCCGCGTCGTTGTATTCGTCGATCTCCCCGTTTCGCCAGGACCATTCCGCCTCCAGAAATGGCCGGTCCGGGTGCACCGGCGTGCTGGTGGAAAAGATGATTCTGGAGGTGAACAAACGTAGCTTTTCGAGGATGAACTGCAGGTTGGCCCGGTACATCTCCAGGGGGATCTGCACCGGGCTGCGCCGGGGATTGTGACCGGCATCGTGGATCCCGTTGTTCCAGTGCACGACCTGGGGGATTCCAAGTTCGCCGACCCACCGGTCAATCGACGAGAGCGTGAAAAGGCTGTACTGGAATTGTCCGCCGGCCCTACGACATCCGCCTCACCGTCGAGCATGCGGGCCACATGCGGCTGGTAGCTCATGCGTATCGAATCGCCCAGCAGCAGCACTTTCGAAATGTCCGGCATTCTCGTCCGATCATGTCCCACTGTGTCATGCTTGTCTCGATTTTTGTCCGCAATCAATATCGACATGGTTCGACAAGGACATCGGGATCTTGTATGGTTGGTGTTGGATGACGGGGGAAGCCCGAAGATCCCACGAGCTGCAGGAGAGATCATGATGTACATTGCCAGACTCATCGCCAGTGCTGCATTCTTGCTTGCAGCCTCATCATCCCTCTCCGTGGCGCAGGCACCACCGACCGGAGGGATGAATGTGGAGAAGACCGAGGAAAGGCGGCGGATATTTCAGAACAATACATACCCTGAAATCATTCCCGGCTCCCCGGCGGACTCCGAGTCGCCTGCCTATTCGGACCCTCTCGGGAAACTCACAATTTTCATTGATCCGGATCACGGCTATCTCAAGGGGCTCCGGTTTCCGGCCCTCTTCGGGGATGCGCTGGCACGGAGTATTGACCAGTACGTTGTTTCACAGGGGGGCAGAAGCTCGGAATTTGAGGACCGGGTCGAACGAATCGTAGTGGACACCGAATCAGATCCACCGGAGATCGTGGCGGATTGCGTCAACGAGTCATTGGGGCTGCGCATCAGGAAGCGGTACACCCTGAACACCGGGGCGAATGAAGTCATCAAGCAAGTCGAAATTGACTCGGCCACCCGGCAGCTGCTCGGCATCCAGTCGGTTACCGTCCTTTCCGATCCGATGCGGGCCGGCGGGTACTACTACCAGTACCTGACACACACCGCCAACCGCTACTGCTCATACCCTGCGGCATCCATCGGCGAAGCCTATTTCCCCAACCGACGGAATTTTCAGAGCGCGGTCATGACCATTACCCGGCCGGACGTTGATTTCTCGTATGGTGAAGTTGCGCTGTCAATGAACGGCGTGCCGATCTACATGTGTCTCGAGTCGGAAGATACATCCATCGTCGACGCGAAGATCGAGACCCTGCTGACGAGGGACGGCTGGCAACTGCCCCGCGCGCCCTGGCTGCTGGTGGGGCCGGTGCAGGGCACGCAAACCGCCCGCTGGATGTACGGCGCGGTCCGCGGTACCCACCTGATGTGGCATGATCAGTATGACACGCGGCATTTCTTTCCCGGCTTTGCGCCGGAACGACCATTGAACCGGGGGATCGATCTGGCGTACGACACGAGCTTCCTCTGGCAATCCTCGGCAGCTTCCTACGCCAACGGAGACCTGAAAATTCGAGAGGGCGGAATGGAGATCGCGGCTTTCGGCGAGTTCGAGGACTTTCACAGGATCCTGGAAACCGCGAATCTCGGCCCCCGGGCCTGGGCGACACTCGGCTTGTCCGAGCGGGCCTTTACCCAGGGCGATCTCCTCAGCGACAACATCTGGTTTGGCAACCTGGACAAATTCGACGAGAACGACGTCCGCGACGAGGTTTTCCGGATCAGCATGGACAACTACATGGCCTTCGCCGAGACGGTACATCGGCGACTGCCGCGCTTCCACCTCTTCCAGTACGAACGCGGCGGCTACTACCCGCATACGGAGACGGTCAAAAACCACCCGGAACTGGCACTCTTTCCGCCCTACAACAAGTACGCGACCTTCGCACCTTATTACAGCAGCTTCTTCGAGCTGATGACGCGAAAGTTTTTGGAGTTCCAGAAGAACGGGATCTCGCTCTACGTCGACTGGGCGCTGCCCAGCAGCCGTGCCGGCACGAAACCGGACGGCACCTTCGGTTTCGAGGGGTACGACGAGGGCCAAAAGGCAATTCGCAAGATGGCACGCGCGATGCGTGACGCAGGCGGGTTCTTTTACGTGAATCAGCCCTCGGGCCCCTGGGCGGACCTCGGCTACTTCGAAGGCGGGCGCTGGGACACCGAAACGCAGGACGACTGGCGCTACGTCGCCGAGCGGCTGCAACTCTACAAGCTCCACGAGTTCCGCCCGAACACCGTGGTTGCGCTGGACATGATGTGCGTGGAGTTCATCCATCAGTGCCTGCTCTACAATTTCCAGCCCAGCATCAACAACCGGGTCGGCCTCCCAACCAAGCAAAGCCTTGCGCCGCGCGAGCTCATTCGGCTTCGCTGGCCCCTGCGGGAAGCCGTGATGGAGCCGGTGCCGCTGCGCCCCGTGTGGTGGGAGTCGGCGGGAAGCCCGCTGGAAACCGCGGTGTTGAGACTGCCGGGCACGATTCAACTCGCCGCGTTCAATCACGTTCCCGAGGCAAATCACACGACGGATCTCTCCGTCGACCTCGCCCCGGTCACGCCTCGGCGCCCCTTCGCGATCTGGCGATCCCATGTCACGGAAGGCCCCTGGGTGGATATTGAGTGCAAGCAGGGGACCGAACCACACATCCGGCTGGAGCCGGGGAAATGGCTGGTCAAATACCATGATCGTGCTGCGAAAGTGGCATCATGGCGCGTTGAGAACGAAAGGTGGGACGGCATGCGCCTGACCCTTCCGGAGGTCGAGATTCCCGGGCAATCGACGGGCTTCTTCCACCTGTCCCAGATACCTGCGGTCGTCCGCAGCGTGGAGGGCCGCGACGTCATCTGGCCGCTGGGCAGCCAACCCCACCTGAAGGTCGACCTACATCATGACGGAACCCTTTTGATCCGCAGCGACTACACCGACGCGGTAATCGCTGTGTCACCCGACTGGTTGACAGACGATGCCCGAACCGGCGACCGCGACGGAAAAACCGGGTGGCCGACGATCGACATCCCGCACGGAACGTACCGGCTGGCCCAGGACGGCCGCCTGATCTACGAAAACCGCCCCTAGCGCCCCGCAGCAGGGGGCAATGCGCCACCGGGTAAATCGGGTCCAATGCGGGCACACCTTAACTTCAATGTTCCTCGACGCACCGGACAGGAAGGGGCTCGAACTGCCAGAGGAGATTTGGGGCGTCTCAAGATGCCCCTGCCGATCCCACACACACAACGCGGAACCGTCGGCTTGACCATGAGCCGACCCGGAGTAGACTTATAGGTTCAGATGCAAGGAACCCCATCACCCCACGGAGACTGCAAACCATGACAACGGCCAAGAAATGCGGACTGGGACGGTTGTCGCTATTTCTCTTTTTCTGCCTCGCCGGCGCCCCCCTCCCCCTGGTGTCTGAATTGAGCCGCGAGGACCTGTCCCCGAATGCACAACGCCTGCTGCCGAAGGAAGACCTCGTCGAGGTAAAACTGAAGAATGGAGAAGTGATTATCGGGAGTGTGGAATCGGAGACCAA
>CAZTAB010000131.1:0-4756 GCA_964611475.1 uncultured Verrucomicrobiota bacterium
CCCCCCCCCCCCCCCCCCCCCCCCCCCCCCCCCCCCCCCCCCCCCCCCCCCCCCCCCCCCCCCCCCCCCCCCCCCCCCCCCCCCCCCCCCCCCCCCCCCCCCCCCCCCCCCCCCCCCCCCCCCCCATCTCCCCGACAGGCAGGACGCTTGCGCCACGGTCGGACTGGACAAAAAAGATCACTGCGGCTTAGGTTGATTCCATGAGAACGACCTGGCGGGCCCTGACGATTGATACCCACTTCCCCGACGCTCCTTTCATCACCTTCGACAACTTCGACGCCGAACGGGAAGTGGCGCAGCTTGTGGAGGCGGGTGTGGATTCCGCACACGTCTGGATGAAGTGTCACTGGGGGCATTTTTACTATGATACGAAGGTCGGCACGCGGCATCCGCGACTGGATTTTGACCTGGCGGCGGCCATGGTGCCCGCCCTCAAAGACGCGGGCATCGAAGTCATTGCCTACACCGGGTTTTGGTTCGAGACTCGAACCGCCCGTGAGCACCCGGATTGGACGGTGCGCGATCCGGAGGGAAACCCCGTCATCTGGCGGCGGCTGCACGGAGACGCCGACAACTGGCGGTCTCGACGGTGGGGCATGTGCTGCCCGAACCACCCGGAGTATCGCGCCTATTGCCTCGTGCACATCGAGGAAGTGTTCGAAGGCTATGATTTCGACGGCATCTTCCTCGACATTGTCGGCGAGGGTTTCAACTGGCGCTTTGCGTGTCATTGCGAGCACTGCAGGCGCCGCTATGCGGAACGCGGCATTGATCCCATGACCGACCGGCTGGCCGTGGTCAACGCATGGTGCGACTGGTGGGCGGAACTGCTCATCGAGTCGAAGCAGCGCATGCTAAAACACAACCCGAAGGGCATACTTTCCCTCAACGGGGGGCCTTTCCGGTTGTCCTGGCGCGCATTGAAACATCTTGACTGGCCCTATACCGAGGGTGGGGAGAACGGATTCAATCCCATCGTGTTACGAGGCTGCGGATTGCCCCACCCACAGTCCGGGATCGGAGCCGGGCCGGCGGCCTACGACGACTGGTCGGCCGAGCGGGTGCAACTTCAGACCTCCACCGTGCTGGCCCATGGAAACCGAACCTTTTTCTTCTACATGACCGGGCGCGATCCGGACGGATCCTTTGCACAACACAAACTCGATTTCCTGAAACGAATCAACGACGAAACCCGGGAAAAGCAGGCGTGGGTCGAAGGCACCGATCCCATCCGGGCCGTAGCGGTGTATCACAGCGAAGCGACCCTGCTTGACGCCGCATCCCGGGACGACGAGGGGATGGCGGGAAAGCGGACAACCACTTTGATCGATCACTTTCGCCGCGATTCCATCCCCTGCGATTTTCTTCCGGACTGGCGATGCACCGACGAGGTATTGCGCGAGTACAAACTGGTCGTCGTGTCAAATCAGACGTGCCTCGGCGAAGCTGAAATCGAGGCCTTTGGCCGGTTTGTCGAAGCAGGCGGGACCCTGCTGGCGGCGGGAGAATGCGGGACCCGGAACCACCATGGTAAAGCGCGTGAGCAGTGTCCCATCTTCGATCTGCTGGGTTTGCGATACGAGGGCATTTCCACACAGTACGAGACCAATGGCGTCCGGGGGTATGTCCCGTGGGTGGATCACCCGTACTTCCGGCACCTCCGCAATGTTGAGTACAACCTGTGGAATAACTGGCCGATGGTCACGGCCGAGGAAGCGGAACAGATTACCCCCGTCATCAAACCAGTCGCGGTCGAAAACGACGATAATTACGTGGGCTGGTTCCCCTTGCCGCCCGGCACCCCGACCTCGTATGCCGGCCTTACGGAGCGCCGCCTCGGGAGGGGGCGGGCCATTTATTCCGTGTCCCCGATCGTTTGGTTCGATCCAAACCCGAATGCGAAATACGACGTGGAGCCGAAGTGGCCCACGGTCGTGATGCGGTCAATCGTCGAGCATCTCGGGCTGGACGGCGGGGCGCGGATCGACGGGCCGCGGTCGGCAGAAGCCACGTTTCACCGCAAAGGCGACCGGCTCATCGTGCACCTGCTCAACCAGTGCGCCGGTCTGCCTGAAACCGCCGGCACAAGGATCCATGACATGGTCGTCTGCATCGACAAAGACCTGTTCGACGTCCGGGAAGCACGCACCGTCTACCCGTCGAAGGAACCACTGGAAATACGGGCCGTCGAGCACGGATGCAGGATCCCCGCGCCACCGGTCGCGCTGCACACGATCCTAGAACTGCGGTAAACGCCTCACTCCCGACCATCCGACTGCTCGAGAAGAATCCCGGCAGGCCCGGCGTTGACAACCATCGTGCTTCCAGTCTGCTCAATCCGGGTCCAGCAGTCGTGAATGTGGCCGCAGACAACGAGCGTCGGGGTCTTTTCCCTGATGCAATTCATCACGGCGGTACTGCCGACACTCTCCCCGGAAGATGTGGAATCCACCACCCCCCTGGGCGGCGAGTGGGAAACCAAAATGGCGCCTCGCGGGCACCTGGCGAGCAGACGGGCGGCCTCCACCTCCGTGAAGTCCCAGCTCCAGTCGCCGAGCGGCGTGACCGGCACACCGCCGCCCAATCCATAAAAGGAACGGCCCTGAATGGACGTCCCGCTGCCGTGAAGCACCTGCGCCGACTCCCACCCCCTGGAGGCCTCCGAAAGCTCCTGCACCGTCTCGCTGTTTCCCGGGACGAGGACGGTTGGTTTGTCGATCGCCGACAAAACCTCAAAAACCCGGTCCAGACCGCGATGCATCGTGCAAAAATCCCCGGCGCCGATCACAATATCCGCGTCATTGGACAGCTTCACAAGGTCCGCGCATGCATCGATGTCACGGTGAATATCGCTGAATAAAAGGTAGCGCATTGGACAATGGGACCATGTTGACATGCTCTGGGGGAAAGCACAAGATGCGGGCAGCTTCAGACATGAACGATCCTGACCTTCATTTGCTCGTCGACGATCATGAAATCGTCAGCTACGTGAATCTTGAGCGCGTCTTGAATCGTCCCAGGAAGCATCCGGAGCCAGTCATCCGGGTTGAGCATCCGTGGGAAGGGTACCGGGCGCAGGCCTGGGGGAGCGTCCTGCGGGAACCCAACGGCCTGATCCGGTGCTGGTACTTCGGGTTCCCCGCCAGGCAGGAGGATCAACCGGATGCCGGCGGGTACTGCTACGCCGAAAGTCGCGATGGAATTCATTTCGAAAAACCCGAGCTCGGCATCGCCGAGTTTCGCGGCTCGAAAAAAAATAATCTCTGGTACCCGATGTCGCCCGACGGGAAGAATCTCACCGAGAGGGAGCTGGCCCGGCAACGACGGGGCCTGCCCGCATACGACGAAAACGGCGATCCGATCGGAGTGGTCAACAACATGGACGGGTTGACCGTGGTGCGCGACGACGACGACCCTGATCCTGCGCGCCGTTACAAGCTGGTCGCCAACATGCAGGATCATGCCATGTGGGCTGATTTCTACCGGGAACAGTATCCGGACATTTCCGCCGAGGACATCGCGCGCGCGCGAGATGTCGTGTTCGGCCAGTACCTCGACACCAGCCCGGACGGCATTCACTGGGAACGGAAACCGCGACGCATGGTCCCTGCGCGCTACGGGGACTACATGATGGTCACCCGAGACGAGCGTAACCGTCGCTGGTGGCTGAACGAGCGTGGCCGTACTCTCACCGGCCGCAACGTGGCGCTTCGCACCGGCACGGATTTCACGGACTGGAGTCAGCCGGAACTTGTATTCGACAATCAGGAGGAATCAGGATTCGGGCGCCAGTTTCAATGGCACGGCGGGATGACCCCCTTCAACTATGGAAACCAGAATCTGGGTCTCCTCGAAAAGTGGAGCAATGCCGGCTTTGGGGACACCTGCGAGCTAATCAGCCAGCGGGAGGGCCGGCAATGGGAACGGGTGGCGCCCGGCAAACCGTTCCGCGACATCGGCCCGGAAGGCTCCTTCGATCGTTTCCTGATCTACCCCACCCACAACGCGCCGATCCGCATCGGGGACGAGTTGTACCTTTATTACACTGGCGCAGCGGCCATGTCAGACGGCAGCACTGAAGACTGCCCCGGTGAGCCCATGGCAATCGGAGTGGCCACCATCCGCCTCGATCGCTTCGCAGGCCTGGCCCACCGGCTCTTCGAGCCTGGACAGCTTCTCATGCGGCCCATGCAGATTACGCGCCCGCACATCGACATCAACGCGTCACCGTTGTTCCACGGCAAGCTCAGCCTCTCGATTCAACGCCTCGACGAGACACCCTTCGAAGGATTCGATTTTGACGACTGCCAGGTCAATGTATACGAGGACAAGATCCGGAACCGGATCCGATGGAAAAACAAGGCGGATCTGTCGGAGCTCATCGGGCAGACCGCCTACCTGCACTTCCGGATCGATGGGTGTATTTTGTATTCGTTCAGATTTGCGGAATGAAGGCGCTGACGGAGACAGAGAAGACTCGAAACTAAATGCTGCATACCCAAGCACTTTCCATGCACGACCCCCATCTCCATCTCCTCGTCGACGACCACGAGATTCAGCACTACACAAATCTCCTTCGGGTGATAAACCGGCCGCGCAAGCTGGACGGGCCGGTGCTGCGGTGTGATCAGCCGTGGGAGGGCGCGCAGCGGCTACAGGCCTGGGGCAGCGTAATCCGGGAATCCGACGGCACGTTCCGCTGCTGGTATTGGACGATGGATAATCCAACGTTCGATCCGGATCAGGCCTCCCGGGG
>CAZTAB010000132.1:0-3101 GCA_964611475.1 uncultured Verrucomicrobiota bacterium
ACGCGCCGCGCCTGACGGGGAATCCGCAACCGAGCATTTCCTCTCTGCCCCCCTCGCCCGGCCGCCGCCTAAAATCGACGCCCCCGCGGGCGGTAAAGAATGGGCTTCCGCGGCCGCGACCACCGGTTTCATGCGGCGGGAGGACCTTTTGGCCTCGACGGTGCAGCCGGAAGTACAGGTCGCCTACGATGACGCAGCACTCTACGTGGCCTTTATCTCGCCGTTGCGGCAGGCAGACCAGAAGACGAAGGCCCTGCGCGAAGGGGGCGGGGAGCTCCAGGTACTGCGGGAGGAAGACAGGGTGGACATCTTCCTTCAGCCCAACCCGCCCGATGGACCGTGGGTTCATTTCCACGGCGGCCCGACGGGAGGAACAGGCGCGAAGCGGGACGGAAAGCCTTACCTGGCGGAGTTCTCGTACCGGAGCGGGGTAACCGAGGACCGATGGACGGCGGAATTCGCGATCCCGTTCGGTGTGATGGAATCGGAGTCTCCCGCGGAAGGCTCGGTTTGGGGCGTCAATTTCTGGCGAAGGCATGCGGGCTCGCTCGGGTGGACGGCGTGGGCCCCGGCTCAGCTTTTCTCTGATCCCAGGACGTTCGGACGCCTGCGCTTCGGAGGTGACCGACCCCGCGCGCGACTTACGGAAATGGGAAACCTGCCGCGCGGCGACGTCGATCTGCAGGGCGTCATCCTGGCCGGTGAGGGCCGGTTCGTGGTTTCGGCCCGGGCCGGACGCCGCCACGTGAAGTTGGGGGCGGGCGGTGCCGCAAAGATATGGGAAGAGGGGCCGTCCGGGAGCGCGGGAGCAGAAACCTCGATCCTTGAAATTTCCGGGGGCAGCGCCCCGTTCGGCTTTCAACGAAAGCTTGAGCCGCATCCTTCGCGGGTCGCCTGGGAGATTACAGGTGAAGCCGACGGCCTGCTGCTGCTGCGGCATGCGGTCGATTTTGATCCCCTGCCATATTTCACCCTGAAGGTCCGGCCGAATCCTGATGCAGGAACAGTCCGTGTTCAGCTTCACGCAGCGGGGATGTACGAACCCGGAACCGCCCTGAAAGGCGAGGTCTCCTTCGCGGAGGGTGATTCGGGAGAAAAGATCCTTTCGGGCCCCGCGGTGTTCGATGCCGCCGCGGGCAAGGCGGACTTCGACCTTGGCACTCTGCCGGCGGGGGCCTACCGCGTGACGGCCCGTGTCGCTTCGGATACGGGACAACGCGCGACGGACTCCGTGGAGTTCAAATACTCGGGCCTCGTACCCGGGGAGTACGCCACGTTCGGTTTAGAACCTGAAGTGCCGGCGCCGTGGACTCCGGTAGAAGTTGAAGGCCGGCAAATCGGCGTATGGAATCGAACGATCACCTTCAACGGCAGCGGGCTTCCCGACTCGATCCATTCCGCGGGACGGGAGGCGTTGGCGCGACCGATCACGGTGCGCGCCTACAGTGGCGGCAAAGAGATGGAGTCAACCCTGGGCGTTGGCGCCGTCGCATCCGTGTCGCGCGGCAGCGCCGAGTCCGGTGGATCCTTGAAGTGGGAAGGCCTTTCAATCGACACGACGTCTCTGACGGAATTTGACGGTTGCATGCGGGTGGAACTGAGCCTTTCCGCCGGACCGGAGCCCGGTCCGGATCACCTGGTGCTCGAGGTTCCGTTCTCCCCGGACTACGCAGATCTCATGCATGCGCACGCCCTTCCGGGTTCCCACACGTCCGGAACAATCCCGGACGGACCGGGCGTGGTGTGGCATCGGGAGTTCTGGCCGGTGATCTGGCTGGGAAACACGCACGCCGGTGTCTGCTGGTTTGCCGACTCCCGGGAGGGATGGGTCCTGGGCGGCAAGGGCGAATCCGCCCAGGAGAGCGTCCGCGAGGATGACGCCGTGGTGCTGCGGATTCACCTGGCGCAGGCCTCCTTCCCGCCCGGCACGAAACGCCGCATCGTGTTCGGCCTTCATCCCACACCGGTCAAGCCGCTGCCCGCTCGCTGGCGGCGAACGCGCCAGGTGGCGCAGAACCCGCTCCTCCCCGAGGATCCGTATTGGGATACCTATGTCGGGGATCCGGCGGGTAAGTGGTGGGGCTGGCCCACGCCGAAAACCGACGCGGAATACATGCGCTGGCAAACGGCCAGGGAGCGCGGCGAAATCAACCGCGAGGCCTACAGCTGGGCAAATATCCTGGACGCCAGGGAGAAGGTTCATGCGGTGGGGGGACGGCTGACCTGGTATTTTCCCCTGCAGTATATCAGTACGCAGAATCCCTGGTACCACACGTACGGCGAGCCCTGGGCGTTGACCGGCGCCGCTCCCATTCGGCGGAACGATCCCTGGGAGGCGAAGGCCGTCTGCCCCGCCGCCGCGAAATGGCGGGATCTCTACGTGGGTACGATCCACCACGCGATGGCGAAATACGATTACGACGGAACCTATATCGACTTGTTTATACCCTATCCGTGCGCCAATACGATTCATGGTTGCGGTTACGTCGATGACAACGGTAGACGTCAGCCTGAATTCACCATCTGGGCCATGCGTGAACAGATGAAACGCCTGTACCGGGTGGTGAAGGCGCGTGAGAACGGGTACGTGATCGATCACGTGTCTATGGTCCTGATCCCTCCCCTTCACGCCTTCGTGGATACCCACGTGAACGGCGAGCACTTCTGGCGGCACTTCGCGCTGGACGGCGGGACCGACTACCACGACGTCCTGCCCCTGGACGTGTGCCGGGCCGACCTCATGGGCCGGCAGTGGGGCTGGATCCCGCTCTGGCTGCCCATGCTCAAGAACCCGAGCCTGATCCCCGACTGGACCGCTTCGAGTCGCCAGATGCTTTCCCTGGTCCTGTTGCACGACTCGCTCATTTTGCCGGCCTATATGGACGGTCACGAGTACCACCAGGCCAACGCCATCCTTACCCGGCTCGGCTTTATCGACGCGGAATTCGCCGGGTACTTCGACACCCCGCCCCCGGCCACCACCGATGATCCGGACGTCCTGGCCAGCGCCTACGTCCGCACCGGAGGCAAATCCGGCGCGGCGATTCTGCTCATCACCAATCACAGCCTCGAAGACAAGGTTGCCCGAATCTCAATGAACG
>CAZTAB010000133.1:0-19241 GCA_964611475.1 uncultured Verrucomicrobiota bacterium
TCACCGCCCGGCAGAATCTGGCCCTTGAGTACATGGAGATGGGCCGGCTGGAGGCGGCGGTGGCTCATTTGAGGATCGCCCAGGCACAGCAGCCGGACCAGCCAGCGGCATCAAATCTACTGCAAAAAGCCCTTCTCGATATGAGAAATCGGGCCGATTCGGGAGAAAAGCTCAAAAAATAGGCCGAAACCCCAATTTCTGCAGATCGGTGGCAGAAAAGCTTCAACAGGCTAGATTCTTTCGTGACAGGCTGTGAGGCGGGAAAAGTGACTGTCTTCCCGTGGTGACGGGGAAAAAAACGGCAAAAAGATTCAATTTATGGGTTTACATTGGGTGGTGGGTGAATTAGCTTAATCAATATATCGGCTGCGTTGGCCTAGCTTTTGGAAAGAGTATAACGAGACGCGAGTACAAGTAACCGCAGTTGGAACCACACGGAGGTATAACTATGAAGCGGAGCATCGGAGTCATTCTTGGGATTTTGTTGGCGTGCGGGAGTTGGTCCTTTGGGCAGACAAACGTGCTGAGCCAGAACGCGGTTGGATACGTCAAGGTATCGATCAACGAAGGCGACCTGGCGATGGTATCATATGATTTTCTGGATATCGACGGGAACCCGACGACGGCGAGTGATGTGATCGGCGACCAGCTTCCGTTGGGCAGCCGTCTGTTTCTGTGGGATGCGGGCTCGCAGGCCTACGTGATCGAGAACTTCCAGGCGGGTCTGAAGGCGGCTGCGGATGCATGGGCTCCGGACAGCAATGCGATTGGCCCTGGGGATGGATTTTTCGTGGAAGCGGCGAGCGGTGGTGGATCGGCCTCCTACGATGTGTTCATGACCGGCGAGGTTCCTGGCGCGAACAATAACTCTGATTCGACGGATGTATCGATTGCCTCAGCGTTGACCGGTGCGGGGTATCCGTATCCTGCGAGCATTGATTGGACAGCGACGGAGCTGGCGTTGGGAGCAGGGGTTGGGGATCGTTTTCTGAATTGGGACACGGCGGCCCAGAATTACAACCTTGCGAACTTCGAATCGGGCCTGAAGGCGGCGGCGAATGCGTGGTCGAACCCGAGCGAAGTGATTGAGCCGGGCGAAGGGTTTTTCTATGACAACAATGGTGGGGCGAGGACTTGGACGGAAGTGAAGCCCTACGCGTTTCCTTGATTTGAGAGAGAAGAAACGAAGACTTAGAGTCGGCTCTGAGTTAGGATAAAAGGAGATAATAGAGATGAGACTGATGAAATACGCAGCAGCAATCAGTGGTTTGGTAGCGGTGCTTGGCATCACGAGCCATGCGGATATTGCCTACCAGTTTTCCTCGGATGGAACATACCGATCAAGCGGAAGTTTTGCCGCCGGACCGTACGGAGATTCCTCCTTCCTGTATCAGGCGATCTGGAGTCCTTCGGATCCTTCGGGCAATCAGGCGACGACTGGTGGCGGAGTGGCCGCGGGTGAGTACGTGCTGGCGTCTGGGACGAGCACCCTTGGATACGGGTATGTTCAGCCCTCGACCGCAGGGCTGCTGCAGAACGATGACGGCGATGTTGGTGGTTCCGACATCAATGCCGGGTTCTTGTACTTCCGCATTTTTGACTCGGTGGGGGCGGCAGCCGGATCCGAGCTGTTCCAGTCCGACCCGGTGAATACCGCGTCGGGCCTGGTGGATGTGGATCTTGCGAATCCTCCGATTGCGCCTTCTGCGATTGCTGCGCTGAACGCGACGGGTGGTTCGGCGCAGGCATACAACAGCACGGTGGTACCTGAGCCGAGCACGCTTGCGTTGCTGGCGGTTTCCGGGGTGATGATTGCGCTTCGCCGTGCACGCCGGGACTAAGCGGTAGACTTGCAGACTTGATTTGGAGCGCCTTGGCCGCATGGTCAAGGCGCTCTTTTTTTAACTGAACGTCGCGCACGGACGATGCCGGGCGCTATCCGGACTTCGAATCCATTTCCGGTTTTGGATCCCGGGACAGGAGATCCTGAACCGCATCGCCGGGATTCTTTCCCTCGTGAACCACAGCGAAGACCTCTGAGGTTATCGGCAGGTCAATTCCCCTGTCTGTTCCCAGGGCCCTTGCGGTGATACATGTCCAAACCCCCTCGGCCACCTGGTCCATTCCACCCATGACTTCTTCCAGCGCATGCCCCCTGCCCAACTGCTCCCCTACAGACCGGTTGCGGCTCAGCCCGCTCATGCAGGTGACGATGAGGTCGCCGATGCCGCTTAAGCCGGCAAACGTACTCAGACAGCCCCCCAGCGACGCGCCCAGGCGCGACATTTCGGCCAGCCCACGGGTCACGAGTGCCGCCTTGGTATTGTCTCCGAAACCGATCCCGTCGCTGATACCCGCGGCGACTGCAATGATGTTTTTCATCGCACCACCCAATTCCACCCCCACGACGTCATTCGACGTATAGACTCGGAAGGCCTTTGAATTGAAGATCGACTGGAAACGAACCGCTGCATCATGATCAGAACAGGCGACGACCACGGCGGAGGGCACTCCCCGTGCCACTTCTTCCGCATGGCTCGGTCCGGAGAGTACGGAAACCGATTCCAATCCGAGGAGCTCCTGTGCTACTTCACTCATACGCCCGTGTGTCTTCTCGTCCAGACCCTTGGTCACACTCACAACCATACTTTTGGGGGATACCCGGCCTTGGAACTGTTCCATGACATTTCGGTAGAATTTGGATGGAACGGCAATTACGAATGCCTCGGCTTCGTCCACCGCTTCTTCATGATCTGCCGTAAACCGGAGGCCGTCGGGAAGGTCGACGCCCTCGAGATACTTGGCGTTGTGACGGGAAGATTCCACGTCCCTCGAGTAATCGGCAAACGGTCCCCAGATTTTCACATTGTGCCCATTTCTCTTCAAGACCATGGCCAATGCCGTTCCCCATCCTCCATCTCCTAATACGCAGACGTTCATACTTTTTCCTCGCGACCGGTAATTCGCCGAAAGGTGAGTATTCGGTGCTCTTCCCCCCGACGAAGTCGTTCTATGTTTGCGCGGTGCTTCCAAATGATCAAGGCGGCAAGGAAGCTGAATACGACCGGCAGCAGGAGGCTGTGTCCGCCATATAGCGTCCAGGCTGCCACGGCCACGGCCACGCCCGCGCCCATGGATGCGATTGACACGTAGCCTGTAACCAGGAGCATGGCGATCCAGGCCAGGAACCCAATACCTGCGGCTGCCGGAGCAAGACCGATGACGACCCCGCCCGAGGTGGCCACTCCTTTGCCGCCCTTGAATCCCAGATACACGGGATAATTGTGGCCGATAATTGCGGAGACGCCACAGAGCAATCCCATGACGGTCAGATCGATATTTCCAACGAATTGTCGTGCCATCAGGAACGGGAACAGGATTGCGGGCACGAATCCCTTGGCCGCATCCAACGCGAACACGCAGATCCCTGCCGCTTTCCCCACCGTCCGTAACACGTTGGTAGCGCCTATGTTACCGCTCCCCACGGTCCGGATGTCGATGCCTTTCGTCCTTGCGATGAGCAGTCCGAACGGACAGGCACCCACAATGTATGATAACAGGATGAGCAGGATCTGCAGCGTCATGTTTCCATACACAATATAGCGCCGGAAAGAGCCAGCGGCCATACTGTATTGAATCCCCGCTCGATATTGGGTATAAATGGCCCCCACACACGGGGATCTCTGCCTGAGAATACGGAAAAGTGGTGGCGGGAGGGATTGCCGCGTATATTCCAACAGGGATTTTCGAGCTGATGCGGGCAACACCAAGAGAACCCACGGAGCGAATTGGCCTCTTTGCCTTGCTTGTCGGCTGTATTGCGGGAGGGTTCTTTTGCCTTACGCTTTGCAGATTCGGGTATCCAATCCAGTCCGCGGAGCATGTGGCGCATGGATTGGGACTCAGTCCGTTTCCCGGGATTCGCAACGCGATCTGGAACCACCTGCTGAACTTGGCGGTGAAGCTTCCTATCGGGTCGGTGTCTGTTGCGGTGAAGGCAAATCTTCTGAGCATGGCTCTGGGCGCGGTCGCCGTGGGATTGCTGGCCTACGTCGTGGCGGCCCTGCGCCACAACCGGAGCCCGGAGGAGCTGGGCCCCGAGGCGCGGGGCGGAGCCGCTCATCTCATATCGGGTTTCGCCGCCGCGGGGTTTCTGGCCCTCAGTACTCCCTTCTGGTTCGTATCGACGCGCGCAAACCCTGCGGCTCTCCATGCGGTTCTCATATTGTTGCCGCTGGTGTTGCTCATTCGTTTCCAGCGGACTTCCCGGTTCTACTGGTTGCTGATCATGGCGTTCGTGTACGGCCTTGGTGCCACCCAGTATGCGATACTCTACCTGTTGCTCCCGGTCTATACGGCCTACGTCCTGGTTGCGCTTTCCCGGGTCGAGATTCTTTCGATACGGCGAATCGCAGCCATTTGTATAACCGGTTTGCTTGGCTACAGCTTTGTTGCATTTGCCGCATGGAAATTTACCGCTACAAATGCCGCCCGCTGGCAGGAAATGGATTCATTCGGCACGGCACTATACTGGTTCATCGTGGACCAGGTCCTGATCTCCATAAAGGCGATTCCCGTTGCTGTATGGCTCCTTATCCTCCTCTTGTGCGTTGTACCGTGGGTTCTTATCGTTGCTCTTCCCCTGAAGCGGGAGGCGCAACCGGTGTTGTCTCTCGGCTCCGTTGTGCTGCACGTGATCATCACGATCCTGGGGAGTCTCATTTTACTGGAGGTTTTTGTCGGTCCGTATTCCGTTCTCGGTTCAGCCCAGCTGGTTGTCTTTCCCTATGTCGTTGCGGCGATGTGGTTTGGCTACCTGGCGGGCTACTGGTATCTGATCGCGGCCATGCCGGGGGATTCCGAATCCAAATCTGAAGCTCCGGTCGGGGGGGGGCGGCAGCGCATGGTCGTGGTGCCGGTGGTCGCTTTTGTGATTCTGCTTGTTGGCGCTGGCGTGCGCAATTTTTCGGCGGTCAATCCCGTGTACGGGAGGGCTGTTGCCCGTGTGGCGGATGCCATTGTCGAGGAACTTGACGGGTGCCGGTGGGTTCTGTCGAATGGGCTATTCGATCACTCGATCCTGCTCGCGGCAGCGGACCGGAACTTGAAAATCCACGTATTGAGTCCCGCCAACGCACACAAGAAGCCGGTTGCCCGGTACTACCGCTCGATGTTTGAGGAGCCACAGCTTCGCGCGGTTGCCGAGGCCGGCCTCGTTCCGCTGCTTGCGGAGTGGACAGCTCTTGACGAGACTCTTAACGAAAAGATGCTCACCATGATCAACCCTGATTTGTGGTACCAGGCTGGATATTCCCCCCTGCCGTTGTTCGCAACGTTCGCGGGAACGGCGGATGCATCGGCCGAGGGGCTTCCGGACCAATTGAAACGGCAGCTGACGTTTTGGAAGGAGATTCGCATCCTTCTCGGCAGGGAGGAGTCCGCCCCGGCGCCGCTGCGGGCGCTGAACCGGTTGGTTCGGCGGCACGTGAGTAAGATCGCGAACAATGCGGGGTACGCCCTCGACGAGCTGACCCTGTCCGAAGACGCGGAAGCGGCATACCGCGCGGCCTGGGCATTGGATGAGGGTAACATCAGTGCGTTGGCGAATCTGGTTAGTGCCGCCGCGGACAATGGTGCCCCAGATGCCGGCACCCTTCATGAGGCGCTGCTGGGGGTCATCGAGAATCCGGATCGACGGCCTGTTTATATTCCCATTGTGTCCCATCACTATGGATATCTTCGAAAACCGCGTGAGTTGATGGAACGAGGGCATCTTTGGGCCGCATCGGGGTTTCCCATCCGGGGCGGATCGGATAATTTGGCCCCAACCGGGGGGGAGGGTCGCCCGCTCGAATTGTTGGACCTTGCTTCCGCTGATTCGGAAGAAAAAACGGTGGAGTCTGGAGCCGGGAACGCTGCCTTTCTTGAGCAGCTCAAGAAGGACCCCAATGACAAGGCCGCGCTATTTGGACTGGCGGTTACCTCGATGAGGCTTGGGGATATTGATTTGGCGCAGTCCACCCTCCTGAAGTTGGAAAAACTTGGAATGTCGCCACCGATCGTCAAGACACAACTTGCTCTGATTGAATTGCTCAAAGGAAACCGAGACGTTTGCAAGGACATGCTGTCGGGAGTCGTTGAACAATATCCGTCCCAGCAGTCTCCGGCGTGTCTGCTCCTCCGGATGGCCCTGGAGGACGAAAACATGTACAGCGTTGAAAGGCTGGTGGAAAGGCTGAAGGGCTTTGAATTCAAACAGCCGATGGTCCACCTTGCCCTCCTTTCGGTTTCCTCAAACAGGCCCGATTTAGTCGATGCGCGTAGGCACCTCGAAGCGCTCACGGGGTATCCCAGGTTCAGCCTGCGCGCGTTCGAAAGGCTGATCGAGCTGGACCTGGAAGAAAAACGAAAGAACCTTCTTCGTTCCCACGTCAACCAACTGCTTTCCATAGATCCTGAAAATGCTCTTGCCAATCTTGGCTTGGGGAAACTCCAATCCATGCGGGGGGATTTTGAATTTGCCGAGATTTCCTTGAGGAGGAGTGTTCTGAGCCGGCCTACCGCAGACGGGCTGAACAGCCTCGGTTGGGTGTTGATACAAACGGGGAAGAGCGATGAAGCGCTGGAAATGGCCAATCGTTCTCTGGAATTGACGCCGGACGATCCGCATGTTCTGGATACGCAGGGCGTTGCGCTGATGCACTTGGGGCGGTTGGATGAAGCCGAAGCGTCGCTTCGGCGGGCGGTAGATCTGAATCCCGACTGGGCCGTGTTTCATCTGCATTTGGCGCAGGTTTTCCAACAGCTCGGGAAAACCAAGCTCGCGCGGGAAAGCGTGGAGATTCAACTTTTGCGTAAGGACCTATCCCCCAGGCAGATGAAGGAAGTGATGGATCTCAGGGATAGCCTCAAGAATGCAGGGGGGTAACTTCATTCCTCGAATTTTCCGGCCCAAGGACATGGATCCGGGAGACGAGACGGACAAACATAGACCGGGTCTGCAAACTGGCTGAATTCCCATCACGAGGCGATCGGCAGGGACATTGGCAGAACCGATCACGTGCTGCACCATTTGTGTACCACCACCTCCCATCTACAGGATCTCGACGCTCTGATGGCCAATCGCGGTTATGAAGACCGGGACATTGACAACATTGTTTGCTCCAACAGGCCCGAGTTCATTCGGCGCGAGTTGCCGCAGGGGAAGCTGATCTGATGGACCGGACAGCGGATGTCGTGATTGTCGGCGGAGGCGTGACGGGATTGTGCACCGCTTTGGCTCTGAAAGAACGGGGGGTGGGCCAGGTCGAGGTGCTTGAAAGGCATTTCACGGGATCGGGACAATCAGGACGGGCGGCTGGTGTGATCCGCGGCTGTGTGGGGCACGTGACCGTCGCTGCGACGCAGTTGGAAGGCCAGGAGTTTTACGACACGTTCGAGGCGCGGTACGGGATTCCGGTTGGGGTTCATCGAACGGGTTACCTGCTGGTGGCTCGGTCTCATGAACGGGCCCACGTGGAGACCACGGTGGCGGTGGCCGAACGTGCCGGATGCCGACTTGGCCTTGTCGCAGCCGAGGAGGCTGCCGAGATCCAGCCCGGTTTGGACGCCGATCCGGCCGGGGTACATGTTTTTGAGCCGGGCGGAATTTATGTCGATCCAGCTCCCGCCACCCAGGCCATTCGGCTGGCCGCGACCGCCTCGGGCGTGTCAATCCGCGAGGGTTCCGAGGTTGGGGAGGTGGTGGTCGAGGGCGGGCGCGTAACGGGCGTTGTGAGCGGTGACGGGCATGTTTCAGCAGGAAACGGGCTGGTGGCGACATCGGTGTGGGGCACCCGCCAGCTGGCTCGTCTGGGGATCAAGGTCCCGGTCCGTCCGCACATTGCACAGATGGCGTTCTTTCATATCCCCGCGGGTTCCGGTCAGCGATTGCAGGTGGCGGTGTTCGATTCCCGAGCCGGCCTCTATATGCGACCCGAGGGGGCCGCCCAGATATTTGTTGGACGGAAGGAAAGGGACTTCCATGATCTGGACGGGCCAGTCGTGGATCCGGATGACTACAAACAGACCGCCGAGTACGGTGCGGTCCAGCGTATGCATGAGGGGCTGTCGGTGACGCTGCCATCGATGCGGGACGGATTTATTCACCGCACCTACGCCTGCACCTACGACGTGACGCCTGACGAGATGCCTATCCTGGAACAGGCCGGTGGGATTGACGGGCTGTTCTTTGCCGTGGGCTTCAGCGGTGGTGGCTTCTCGACCGCCCCGTGGCTCGGTCGGCGGATGGCCGATTACATTATCTCGGGTGTGAAACCCCGGGAGATCACCCCTTTTACATTGGAGCGGTTTGAGACGGGGGAGACGATCGCCTGGAGCAACGTACCCGACTGAATGAAGGTCTTTTCTATCAGTTTTTCAATCGGATGGTCATGATTGGATACCGGGATCGGCGGGTTCTGCCGGTCGATGAAGAACGTGTGCGTGCCCACGCCCGGCACGTGGTACATCGTGGCGAAGAGGTCCTGGGTGAGAGAGAGGGCCGGTCGAGGGGATGGCCGCGGAGGGTCGTGTTCCAGTGCCCGGTTGACGGTCAATTGCTTGAAGGAAGCACAATGCCTTGGCCTTGCGCAGTGTTCACCGGTACGAGTTGCTTGAACGCCGGATGGTTGGAAATTGACTTGAAGCGCTTATCGCTCCGCAGAATCCGCTGGGCGCTTTGACCTCCCGCTTGCACGGCTTGGGCGATCGATCTGAAACCTTCCTCCATTTTTCGACTAGCCAGTTGGACGGCGGACAGTTCGATCCATGACGCGAAATCCTGAGGCGAGCGCTGGACGATGATCTTGTATGCGCGCTCTGCAATATTCCACCGACGTCCCTGTACCGCGATCTCGCCAACCTTCATGAAAAATTCTATCGGCGCTTCTTTTTTGCTCAGGATGTCATTCGCAAGATTGTGGAATTTCGCTGTTTGGCCCAGGTCTCGGTAGATTCCAAGCAATTCTGCCGCTGAGCTCATGTCGGCGCCCTTGATCAAACGCCTTTCCAGCTCGCCCCGTCGCTGATCCTTGTCTCGTGTGGTTACCAGTTGATTTCTGTAGGCCTTTACTTTTTCGTTGTCCGTGTCCTTTTCCAGGAACTTGTTGATCTGGTTGATCGCGTCATCGAACTTCCGCTGCTGTACGTAAGCGTCGGCGAGTCGAAAGTTTGCCTCGGGGCTTAAGTCGTAGAGTGCGATCGCCTGCTTGAATGCGTGCTCTGCCTCCGGGTAATCCCTTCGGTAGATGTAGAGCCCTCCGATCGCGCTCCGCAGCTTTGAAAACGTCTTTCGGGCAACGACGTCCCGTTTGAATTTTGGATCGTTCTTCAGGCGGTTCGTGTACCACTCCCAGAACTGGTGATCGTTGTCTACAGTCTCCCGGGGGATTTTCGGAAGAGGAAGCGGATTGATTTTCATGATCAACCCGTGGGGCGAGAGATGCGGATACATCCAGGGGATCACGTAACTTTCCTCGATGTAGAACGAGTGCTTGTGCTTGTTCTTCTCGAAAATGTCCTTCGATAGAATCCCGTTGATCATCATTACGCCCTGGACCCCCTGGACGCTGACGCGTCCGTCTTTTTCCACCACCTCCGCGCCCGGCGGAATGCGGCCCGCCCGCACGTCGTCTACGTATTTCCGGAACGCATTGTTGCTATCCTCGATGGAGGGAATCCAGATCCGGTCGCCGTAGAGATCCCGCATCACCGCCATATAGGTGTTGTCGGCAAGGGCGTTTTGCGTGATCAGGTACACGTCTTCCCGGACCTTCGCGCTATAGATCATGTATGTTGGGACGAACCGCCCCGGATCCGTTCCCCCGAAGAAGATCGCGTCCTGATCCATTTCCGGGGGGTATGTTTTGCTCGGCGGTGGAGATTCGCCCTCCTTGAGCTCGTTGGTGATCGCGTTGATTCCGCGTAGTTGGTAGTGGCCGAACTGCCAGCCGAAGTCGTGGCCATTTTGCTCAACGCCGCCCCATTCAGCCACAAATGTTTCATCGACAGCATTCCGGTGGATAAGTGCCAGAGGAAGCAGAACCGCCAATGCGATGCTTGCATATTTCACGGCGGGGTTCCCCCGGGTCCACATATCCACCAGGGCGAGGAGGAGAACCAGGCCGTAGCTGATCCAAAGGGCGTAGATTGCGTGCGCCTGGATGTACTGCACTCGACCGATGAAAAGCGTCTGAACGTCGAGAGCCGGGTATTGGAAGAGAACGAAGACAAATGTGAGGCAGAAAAAGGAGACATAGGTCGTCAAGAGCCAGGAAACGATTTTCCATTTCATGAACCCGGTCGCGATAATGCAGATGATCACGAAGGCCGCCATGGGCGAAGTAAACTGCCATACGACGGAGGTGACGCCCCGGTGATCGATGATCGTGGCGCTTAGCAACTTGAACAGGTGATCGGGATTCGCGATGGCATGCCTGATGTTGTTGACTACGAGGATTTTTTCGTATTGCCCGCGGCTGAGCGCGTGCCAGAATCCTTCTTCCGTCCGCGGGTAGCCCCAATTCATGGGCGGGTTCTGGTCGGAGGCGATCGGAAGGTACAGGTAGAACGATACGCCAAGTATCACCAGTGCCGCAGTCGCGCAGAATCGTTTCCACTCTGTCATCACCGAGCCGGTCGCGAAAAACACAACAGACCCCGGAATCGCGATCAGTCCGATCGCGGTCAGGATGAAGGACATTCGCTGCTGGGCACCTTCCCCCGAGTCCCCGGTGATTTTCAATGCCTTGTGAATCAGCACGATGGCGATGAGGATCAGGCCGCCGACCATGCAGTCCCGAAACAACCTCAGGTCGCGAAAGGCGATCGCACAAATAAGCGCGGGCAGGGCGAACAGCAGTGTCTGGTGATTTGTCAGGCCGAGCCCGAAAAAAAAGGCGACGATATAGAGGGTTGCGTTCTCATGGGGACGGCACATCCATCGATAGGTCAGCAGCAGGATCAGGGACAGGAAGAATGCGTTCATGCTGTACACTTCCACGATGACCGACTGCGACCACAGCACCGAAGAAAAGGCAAAGAGAAGCCCGCCGGTTATACCCCCCACCCAGCACAGGAGACTTTCGGTCTTTGCGCCGAGCACTTTCGTGATGGAGGGCATTGCGCGCAGCATGTCGAATCCGGATCGACTGACCAGCAGCGCAAGGATCGCGCAGGCCAGCGCGCCGAATACCGCCGACATGAACCCGACCGCCCATGCGGGATTGGGCTGTCCATAGTACGTTACCCAGTGGAAAACCCATTGGAAGAACCAGGCTACCAAAGTCCAGATCGGGTAGCCGGGAGGGTGGGGTACACCCAGGTAGTCTGCGGCAACCACCAGTTCCCCTGAGTCCTCGAGCGTCACCGTGGGCGCCAGGGTGTACACGTACGCGCCAAGGGAGATCAGCAGCGTCGTCGCGAAGGCGATCCAATCGATTTTTCGGAAGAATGGGCCGCTATGGTTGTCGGCTTCCTCCCCGGGCGGAGACTCCGCTTCGATGGGGGCGGATCTTTCTGGCTGTGTATTGCTCTTTGCCATGCGCTTATTCTTTCCGGTGCTCCATGGCGCTCTCGGAAAATCCCGTACAGTAAGGGACCGTCCGGTCCCAACGCAAGAGCCGATCCCTGGGACGGGCACCGCTCCAGTACGGAGCGGCCCGTGCGATGCGGCCGGCGGTTAAAGCAGAATTGAAAGAACGCAAACTGCGTAAAGAAAGACGGTTGCAATTATCGGCGGATCTGTCAAAAGAACCTGTTCAGGTTGCTCCCCCCGATTCCGCCGATACACGAGATACAGGTATCTGAACAGCCCGTACATGACGAACGGCAAAGTGAATCCGAGTTTGTGCGTCTCAAACTTTGCAACGGTTTCCGGTGCCAGGGTGTAGATGGCGTAGCAGACCAGCGTTGCGGATGCGACAATGCCGATCAGCTGGTCGAGCAGACGCTCGTCGTATTGGGAAAGGCTTTTCCGGGTGTCGTGTTCGCCGGGTCCATCGGAGAGCACGAACTCCTGGCGTCGCTTGCAGAGCGCGAGAAACATGGCAAGCAGGAACGTGCAAACCAACAGCCAAGGCGAAATCTGAACATCGATGACAAGGGCACCGGCTATGGCCCGTAGGACGAACCCAGCGGCGATTACGATCAAGTCGATCATTGCGAGTTGCTTCAGCAGGAGGGTATAGGCCAGTTGGATCACTACGTAGGCACCAAGGACGAGGCCCAGCCGGCCTTCCCCCGGAAGGAGATATCCAAGAATCAGGCCTGCAAGAATCAGTTCAATCCCCATGGTGATAGCCAGGCGCCGGGAGACGTGACCCGCGGCCACCGACCGATGCCGCTTCTGCGGATGCTTTCGGTCTGACTCGATATCACGGACGTCGTTGATGAGATAAGCGCCACTTGACACAAGGCTGAAACAGGCGACCGCAAGAAGGACCCTCAGGAAATCTCCCGGCACGACCTGTTGCGAAGTGTCGCCGAGGGCAAAGAGAAACGGGGCAAAAACGACCACGTTTTTTGTCCATTGTTTCGGCCGGATCGCCCGGACCAGGTCCGCCACCTTTGTTTTCAAGCCCGTTCCTCCCGCTGAGACAGGATGCTTTTCGGATGGGCGGACCCTGCGGACCGTCGAAGTCCTGCGTTTAGCCAGATTTTCCAGACCATCCACAGCGCCTCACGCACGATGGCCGCATTCATTTTCGAATGCCCCGACCGCCTCTCATCGAAGACGATCGGGATCTCCGCTACCTTGAAACCGAGTTGCCACGACAGGTGAGTCATCTCGACTTGGAAAGAGTAGCCGTTGGATCGGACCTCATCGAGGGGCATTGTCTCGAGCACCGTGCGCCGGAAGCATTTGAAGCCACCGGTGGGGTCGGAGAACTTCATCCCCGTGATGATACGGACATAAAGGGACGCCCCCCGGCTGAGAATTAGTCGGTGCAGGGGCCAGTTGATCACCCGGATGCCCTCCAAATACCTGGAACCAAGCACAAGGTCGGCGCTATCCGCTGCACCGATCAGGCGGGGGACGTCTGTCGGTAGATTGGAAAAATCGGCGTCCATCTCAAGGATGAATTCGAACTCCCGTTCCAGGGCCCAGTGAAACCCTGCAATGTACGCCCTGCCCAGCCCCTGCTTTTCAGTCCGGTGCAGGACGTGTGCGCGTTCATTTTGCGCGCTGATCCGGTCGGCGATCTTCCCGGTTCCGTCGGGCGAACCGTCATCGACGATCAGGATTTCACACCGGGGCGTCGACTCGAGAACCGCCGAGGTAATGGCTTCGATATTTTCCCGCTCGTTGTAGGTAGGAATGATGACCAGTACGTCCCGCATGTTCAAAAACCTTTAAAAAAAAGATCTAGGTGATGAACTAAACTTTGATGCGAGTTGCCCGTTTGATCCATGTTGACATGTATACAATGCCCGTGCAGCTTAGCAAAGATAGAATGTTGGCCCGGGCCGCTCGTGTTTTGAACGTCTGGGTTGGCATCACGGGGAAAACCGGATGGATTCCAATCCAAACCTTGGCATGAGATCACGTCTTCACTCCTATGCGAAAACGATATTCGCGATTGATCTGCGATCCCTGGGCGCATTCCGCATTGTCCTTGGATTGTTCCTGTTGATCGACCTCGCTTTACGCGCACGTTTTTTTGGTTTTTTTCTCACAGATGCCGGCCCCTTTCCGCGGGATGCCATTCCGTACGTTCCGTCGTTTCGCTTTCTTTTTTTCCTGAGTGGCGATGCGCCGGTCCAGATGTTTCTTTATGCCGTCATGGTGCTCGCCGCAATCATGTTTACCGTCGGTTACAAGACGAGGGTCGCCACGGTCATTCTTTGGTTTTGCATTGCCGCTCATCATGCTCGCTGTCCCATGGCCTTGAGCGGGGAGGATCGATTGCCGCTGCAATTCCTGATTTGGAGCATCTTCCTGCCCATGGGGGCAAAGTATTCCGTGGATTCATGGAGACGGCCGATCGGCGCCAATTCCAGCCCAAATCCTTATCTTTCCCTGGCTTCGGCGGCCATTCTTCTGCAATTCATTGCCATGTACCTGATTACCGGACTTACGAAGTCCGGCGATGCATGGGTGGACGGTTCGGCGATTTGGAGGAGTCTCGGTTCGGATTACTGGGTGATGCCATTGGGCCGCCTGTTCCGCGAATCATACGGCCTGACGGTGGTGATGACCTATGTCGTTCCCGCATTCGAGTGGCTGCTGGCTCTCACGTTGCTGCTCCCATTCCACCGGAACCGGATCCGGGCCGTAACCATTGTTCTTTTGTTTCTTTTTCAGGTCGGGCTGTTGTTCAGCATCGAGCTGCGCATGTTTCCCCTGATGAGCAATGTGGGACTGATCCTTTTCGTTCCGCCCGCATGGTGGGAGAAGTTTCATTCCTCCGCCGTGCGCCGGGACCTGGAATACGAGACGAGGGCCACCGCGGCGGATTCGGGGCGCCGTTGGCGGAGCGCCGCTATCGTGCGGGACGCCGTTGTCGCCAGCCTGATGATTTTTTCTGGGGTTCTGGCCCTTCAGTGCCTGTCGAAGTATCGGAGCCTCCCGCTCGTTCCCCGCTCGTCGGCGCCGGCCATCCTCGCAGGCCAGATCGGCCTGAACCAGTCGTGGCCGATGTACTCGCCCAACCCCGACTCTCACGAGTACAAAGTCAAGCTGGTGGGAATCCAGGAAGGAACCGCAGGCATCGATATCCTGGCGGAAACCGTTTCCCCCTCCTGGGAGAAGGTGAAGAGATTCCACGAGGCATATCGATTCCAGTACTACCTGGAGCGGATGTTTCACAAGCGGAAGGAATATCCCCGGTTGATGGAAGCTTATCTCGATTGGATCTGCCGGGAGTGGCACGAGGCGGTGGATTCGGGCATGAACATTGACCGTGTTCGCTACTTCCTTGAGATCAGGGATATGCGGCCCGTAGAACGGCAGCCTCGTCGTCTGATGCTGGTTGCCGAGCACGCCTGCCGTTGGACCGGCGAAGAAGATTCCCGGTAGCCCGGCAGGGAAAGCACTGAAACGATCTCCACAGTTGCAGGCGCGGAGTCTCGGGTGGTAGGTTCAGCCTGTAGTGATTCGAGAGATCAGAATTTTCGGAGATCCCGTACTGCGGGAGAAGGCGGTCCGGATTACTGAGTTCGATGATGAATTGGTCCATTTGGCTGATAACATGATCGAAACTATGCGGGCCGAGCAGGGGGTGGGTCTTGCGGCGCAGCAGGTCGGAGGGACCGACTCTATATGCGTTGTGGAAGTACCGGCGGAACACGACGTGGATGAAGAAGGCCGCCAGGAGAACCCGGCCCTGCACATGCCCGCGGTCCTGATCAATCCGGCCGTTCGCCAGGTGGGCGAAGAGACCTGCAAGGGCGAAGAGGGGTGCCTCAGTTTCCCGGGTATCACCGCACCCATTGAAAGGTCATTTCGGATTCATCTGTCGTACCAGGATCTGGGGGCAGAACAATGTGAATTGGAGCTGAAGGGTTTCGTGGCGCGCGTGGTGCAGCATGAGGTGGACCATCTCAACGGTGTCCTCTTTATCGACCGAATGACCCGGGTGAAGAAAGTCGCGTTGTCGGGCCGATTGAAGCGCATGCGGCGCGAAACACAGCAACGCATGGGTCTTGTGTGAATACACTGGCGCGACGATCGCGCAGGACTCACTGGATGCACGCCACCTTGGCGCGCATGGCGATCCTGACCGTAGCCCTGTCGTGTGTGGATGCGCAATCACAAACGGATCGACTATCCGATCTCGCCCATCTGATCGGGAAGGAAGGATCGTTCTGGACAGAGCCGGCCGGAAATTTCGCGGACCGGCACGGGGACATTGGGTTTCGATGGTCGTCTCCACCATTGGTATCGCAGGTGCGTGCAAAGCACCCGGGACTTCGTTTTGCCGGACTCAAAGTGTGGGAGGCGTTCGTCGATTTCGAGGCGAGCCATCCGTCGAAGGTGACACTTCTGCTCTATAGCCGGGGCGACATCGGGGACCTGTCCCGGGCCGAATTCGAGCGCCTGACGCAGCAGGTTCGCGATGCCCTGTCTTCCTGGTGCGGCTCCCCCCCCACGGAAATTCAAACGCCGCATGAACGGGCCTCCCGGAACAGGATCATGCGGACAGCATGGGTCTGCCTGCCGCATCGCCTGGACCTTGCCTGTGGATCCACCCACACGCGTACTTTTCGCGCCGAGTTTGTCAGGTTGAGCGTAACGCCGTTCGATCAGGACGATGATCCCCGGACACGACCGATTTTCATGCCGACGCACCACGGAGTGATCTCTGCTTTTTCCCTGCGCGATCGAATCGCCCAGACCCCGGAGGGGGATGTCTATGTCTCGGGGATTCCAATGGTGGACCAGGGAAACAAGGGATACTGTGCCGTCGCGACCGCTGAGAGGCTTCTCCGTTTTTTTGAGCGCGGGATCGATCAGCATGAACTCGCCCAGGCCGTGGATGCGTCAGCAGAATTGGGCACGAACCCGGAGACCATGGTTCGGGTTCTTCGGGGTATTTGCGGAAAAGTCGGGCTGAAAGTGCGGATTCTTGAGCGCCTTGAAGGCAAGGACTACCTTCGAATCGTCAGGGACTACAATCGCGCGGCAAAGAAACAGGATGTCGATCCGATTACCGCCGATGGGCGTGTGATTATTGTTTCGCAACTGTATGGCGAGATGGAATCCGGCATTCTTCAATCGGTCCGAACGAAGAACAGGTCTGCCGTACGAAGGTTTAGGAAGACCGTCAAAACCTATGTCGACGGCGGCATCCCGCTTGCATGGAGCGTCATACTCGGCAAGTTTCCAGAGTTCCCTCCCCTGCGGCAGTACGGAGGGCATCTCCGGATGATTATTGGGTACAACCAGGCCTCAGGGGAACTGCTGTACAGCGACAGCTGGGGTCCCGGGCACGAGATCAAGCGAATGCGGCTCGTTCAGGCGTGGACGATCACCACCGGACTGTACTCGGTATTTCCGGAAAACATTCGACTTTGACGGAAGGGCTAGAGCCGCGCCGAAAAGGACGTGCCGGATTCAGGGGTCGGCACCAGCGTTTCCGCGAGATCGCGAAGAATGAACAACGCCTCGTTGAGAACGAGATCCGCCGTCGCATCTTTTTCTTCATCGTCTGCCGCCGACTCCTCTCCAGCATCCTCCCCGTCGTTGATCCGTATGATCGTCGCTTCGTTATCCTCGACCAGTTCGCTGATTCGATCCCGGATGTCGTCCAACTCCTGGTCCGACCGGGCCTGGGCCAACCGCTCTTCGTATTTGAGGGGAACCGTCTGCATGGCTAGGCGATCTCCAAGTCGTTTCACCAGGTCATTGTAAAGGGCGAACCCCTCGCTTTGAACCCGTCTCGCTTCCGAGCGGGTTTTCAGTTTTTCAATCGTGTTCTTCGGCATGGTGTAGCGCCTGTAGTTTGTTCCGGGAACGGTTTCCCAGGATAGAACATTGGGGAGAAACTCTTCCCCTACTTCCATCACATCCATCACGGAATGCACCACGATGTCGGGTTGCACACCATAGAGTTGGGTTGATTTTCCGTCGATCCGATAAAATTTTGCTGTGGTTACCTTCAGTGAACCGTGCTGGTCGTTTTTCCGGTCGATCGGGAAGACCGACTGCACCGAGCCCTTGCCATGAGTCTTTTCGTCGCCCACGACAATCGCCCGGGCATAGTCCTGCAGGGCGCCCGCAAGAATTTCTGAGGCCGATGCGCTCATCCGGTTCACCAGCACCACGAGGGGTCCTTCGTACACGGCACTTCGATTGGGATCCTTGAGAACCTGGACCCTGCGGTTGGCCTTGACCTGTACGACCGGCCCCTTGTCGATAAAGAATCCGGTCATTTCGATGGCGTCCTGCAGGGATCCACCGCCATTGTTTCGAAGATCAAGCAAAACACCGTCTACGGACTGATCGTGGAACTGGTTCAGGATTTGTTTCACATCCTGGGAGCAGCTTCTGGATTTGGGGTCCCCGCGTTTCTTTCCCTGTTGATCCGCGTAGAAATCGGGCAACGACACAACACCGAGGTGAAGGAGATCTCCGTTCTTCCATCCAGGAACCTCGTGAATGGAAGACTTGGCGGCGCGTTCTTCCAGGCTGATCTTGTCGCGGGTCAGGCGGACTTTCTTGACCGATGTGCCCGAGGGATCTGACGCGGGGATGAAGCTTAGCACCACGTCAGTGCCGATGGCGCCGCGAATCAACCGGACGGACTTATAGAGCGGCCAGTACATAATGTCCACCGCCTCCTCGCTTCCCTGCGCCACCGCGATAATCCGGTCTCCCGCTTCCAGGTTTCCGTCCGTGTCGGCTGGTCCTCCGGCGATCAACCTCACGATTTTCGCCGCTCCGTCGTCGTAGGAAAGCACGGCTCCGATGCCGGTGAGCGAGAGCTTCATCGCAATGTCGAAATCCTCGGTCGCGCGCGGGGAGAGGTAGGCCGAGTGGGAATCGTATGCCTGGGCGAAAGCATTTAGGTAGGCTTGGAGAACCCACTCGGCGTCATGTCCATTCAACACGGTGAAAAACTGCCGGTGTCGCTTGAGGATCATCTCCTCCGGCGTGAGAGTATCTTCCGGGTCTGCTTCCGCGTTGTCCCCTGCTTCTTCGCCCTCCGCTTCGTCTGTCTCGCTCGTTCCCTCTTCATCCAGGGCTGCCGCGACCCGTCGGGCGAGGAGTTCGTTCTTTATTTTTTTCCTCCACAGGTCGTTCCACGCTTCGCCCCCGCGGGGCCAGGGGAGTTCCTTTCGTTTCGGCTGGAGGTGCTCCTCCACGCCGAAGTCGAACCCCTTTTCAAGGAGTGATTCTGTGTATTCGACCCGGTTCGAAGCACACTCCTTCACCCGGTTGAAGATCTGGTAGGCGAATTCGATGTGCCCTTCTTTCAGCCGATCGTCCAACTGCATGACATGCGCGTTGAACCTCTCGATATCTTCTGCCATGAAGTAGCTGTGATCGAAATCCAGGGTGTTGAGATAGTTCGTGAGCGCCTGGGCGGCGATCGGATCGTCGAGCTGCTCGTGGCTGAAGTGGGCACGAGGCAGGCCGCTCGCCACATACCGGGCGATTTCCATGAAATGCGGTTCGGACCGGATTTCGTTTGCCCAGAGCGCGCCGGATCCCCACATCGTGGAGAGCAGCAATACGGCCCCGGTATAGCGTGTCAAAC
>CAZTAB010000134.1:0-6114 GCA_964611475.1 uncultured Verrucomicrobiota bacterium
TTTGTCGCAATTTTGCCTTCCGCATCCGCCCGATTCCGGGAATAATGGTGAGGTGATGGTAACCCAACCAACAATCCTGGTGGTGGACGACGAGAAAAACACACGGGACGGGCTATCCCGCGCGCTGGGCCGTCGGTACCGTATCCTACTGGCTGAGAACGGGCAACGGGCTCTTGATCTGCTGACCGAACATCCGGTCGACGTCGTGCTGAGCGATGTGCGCATGCCCGGCATGGACGGCCTCACTCTGATGAAGCGGGTCTTGGCTAGATCCCCGCAGCCAACCTTTATATTGCTGACGGCATATGGGTCGATCGAAACCGCGGTGGAAGCAACAAAACTTGGGGCCTACGACTTCCTGGCCAAGCCCGTCAATTTACAGCACCTGGAGCACAAGCTGCAACAGGCATTGCGTAGCCGCGGACTTGAGCTGGAAAACCAGAATCTGCGCGAAGAACTGGACGCCAGATTCGGGATGGAGAACATCATCGGTCAATCCACCGCAATGGCCGATGTTTTCGACAGTATCCGACAGGTCAGCCCCTCCCGGGCCACGGTCCTACTGGAAGGGGAAAGCGGAACCGGGAAGGAATTGGTCGCCCACGCAGTTCATCGCCTCAGTCCCCGTGCCAACGGACCCTTTGTCCCGGTTCACTGTGCCGCGCTCTCCGAGACGCTCTTGGAAAGTGAGCTTTTCGGACACGAGAAAGGCGCATTCACCGGGGCCGTCGAGCGGCGTCAGGGCCGGTTCGAACAGGCCGACGCCGGAACCCTTTTCCTGGACGAAATCGGTGAGATCAACGCATCGATCCAGGTAAAGATCCTGCGCGTTCTGGAGGAACGGCGGGTCGAGCGCGTCGGGGGGTCGGAGTTTGTTGACGTGGATGTGAGGCTCATTGCCGCAACCAACCGCGACCTGAAAACAATGGTCGACGAAGGATCGTTTCGGGAGGACCTATACTACCGCCTGTACGTCGTGGCCATTCGGATGCCGCCGCTGCGCGAACGACGAACGGACATTTCCCTTTTGGTCAACCACTTTTTTTCTGTTTTCAACAAGGAAAACGACAAGCATATCGAGGGCCTGACTCCGGACGCCTTGGACCTGCTCGGCTCCTACGCATGGCCCGGCAATGTACGGGAGCTTCGAAACGTGATCGAGCGGATGATCGTCATGGGCCGGGGGCCGCGCCTCACAGTTCGGGACGTCCCGATCCAGATCCGAGAAGACACGGGGCAGGTCGTGTCCATGCGCAAAGGGGGCGAGTTGTCGCTCCACGAGGCGGAGCGGAATATGGTTCAAAAAGCCCTGAAGACAACAAATGGGAACCGGACACGGGCAGCCGAACTACTCGGTATCAGCCGTCGAACACTACACCGGAAAATAAATGAATTCGGGCTGAAAAGCGAATTGTAAATAGGGATCCCGGGGACACGATTCTGGTTTGCAGTCGGTCTGGCGGGTGAGTAGTATCCCCAGAGCAGAAATCTGGCGCAAGGGCGGAAAATATATGGCAACAAAACGATTTGGTTCATCGGTACAGGACTTGGTCTACAACATCGACATGGGCGGAGGCTTCCGCCTTGTCCAGTTCGGCCTCTATTCCTTGTTCGTAATTGTCATCATCCTCATTTACACCGCGACTCAGTTCCGCGCCTTCAGCGAACCGGAAGCCATGGAGTATGCGCAATTGGCCCGCAACATGAGCCGATCCGAGGGTATGACGACCCAGGTGGTACGCCCGTCATCCATACGATTCCTGATAGAAAACGGGAAGATGGTCAGTGCGCGGACCAAAGCGGAGGTCAAGAAGGATCAGGAAAACGCGGACACGGCGGACGAAGCCGTCGAGGCAGGACATCCCCAGATCATGTCGCACCCCGACATTCTTCACCCGCCCGTGTACCCAATGGTTCTCTCCGCATGGTTCAAGATATTCAACGTTGACTTCGAGCCCGAGAAGGAAGGTGGAAAATACGGCCCAGAACTCATGATCGTTGCGTTTGCGCACATGTGCACGGTGCTGACCGGCATCTTCATATGGATGCTGGGGCGTGTGCTGTTCGACAACCGGATCGGCATCCTAGGCATGAGTATTTTCTTCCTCAGCGACACGGTCTGGCAAACCGCGATTTCCGGATTGAACCTTGCCCTACCCACACTGCTGGTGACCATGAGCTTCTATTTCGCCATTCGAACCATAATGGCAATCGAGGGAACGACCTCCAACGCCCGGTGGATCGTGCCGTTCGTGTTGACCTGCGTCTGCGCCATCCTGATGGTTCTTACCCGCTATGGGCTAATCCTTATCATCCCCGCCCTTGCGCTGTTTTTCGCCTTCGGCATCCGGCAAAGGGGCTGGCTGTTCGCATTGATCCTGATTGCCTTTGTCGCCGTCGGCATGCTTCCATGGCTCTCTCGGAATGCGAAAGTCAGCGGAAACCTTTTCGGCATGACGCCTTCCACGGTCCTGACCGAAACCTCGCTATTCCCGGGAAAGTCGTATCACCGGACCTTCGCGCCGGAAGAGGATCTGCTGGATTTCCGGTCGGTCGTCAAGTCCGTGCAGTCCAAGTGGTTCGCAAACTCGGCGAAATACTATGAACAGAATGCGCGCTCCATCGGCGACGGCTTCCTCGTCGCGCTCTTCATCACAACATTCTTCTACCGGTTTCTTCGCGGACATGTGCGACAGTTCAGATGGTGCGTCCTGCTTGCCATTGTGCTCCTCTTCAGCATCGCCGGATTTTTCGGCGAATCGATGATTCAACTGTCACGAGTGTTTTGGCCGGTTGTCATTCTCTACGGCCTCGCATTCTTTTTCATTCTCCGCGATCGCCTCCAATTGCGCCTTCAGATTCAGCGCCTGAGCGTTACGATCCTGGTCGTGTTACTGTCGGCCGCGCCCCTGATCATTGCCCTGATGCCCCCGAAAGCGGGCTTCCCCTACCCACCGTACCTCCGAACATACATCACCTACGTATCGGGCGTGCTCGACAAATCCGAACTCCTGAGTTCGGATATTCCGTGGGCAACCGCCTGGTATGGCGACAGGGTTTCCCTGTACGTTCCCCAGTCCACTGACGAGTTCTACGAAATCAACGACTATCTATCGAAGGTCAGCGGCATCTACTTCACCATGGAGACGCGGAACAAGGCGTTTGTCCGCGGACTGCTCGGCAGTGAACGCTCGTGGTTCCCGGTATTACAGGGAATGAACTCGATTCCTGACGAGTTTCCGCTCAAGTATTCCTACCCGCTGGCCCGTCTCGATCAGCAGTTCATTACCGACCGCGACCGGTTCTGGGAGGCAGAAGAGGAAAGTACCGGGGACGATACGCCCGCGGAGCAACCCGAATAGCCCCCATTCTCCGGGGGGAACAACGTGAGATAGAATGCTCTATCGGGTGTTCGTGGCGTGCTACGCGCTATCGTTGATTCAGAATCCGCTCCAAGGCGGGATCCGGCGACGAACCTAGGCGAAGGGCCTCTTCGTAACGGGCACGTGCCTGCGCCAGGTTCGGCTTTTCCCCTCCGGTCAGCAAGACCGCCATGTTGAATTGCGCCTCGGAATTCATCGGGTCCAGCGCCACTGCATTCTCCAATTGTTTCAGGGCCTCCTCGTAAAGGCCCCGCTTGTGCATGACCATTCCGTAGTAGATCCGGAAGTGCCCATCGTCAGGATCCAGGCGAACGGCTTTTTTGAGGGCGCGACTCGCCAGCACCAGTTCGTTGCGGTCAAACGCAATCATTCCACGGACTGCATGTGCGTCCGCCAAGTCCCGATCCAGGCTGAGGGCCTCGTCCGCCAGCGACTGCGCAGCCTCGAAATCGCCGCGTCCGTAATACAAGGTCGCAAGCCCGACGAGAAAGGCGGGTTCGGCCGACCACTGCCGCCGGCCGGACTGCAAAACCCGCTCCGCCTGGTCCAATTGCCTCGCCCGGACATGGGCGGCAGCCTCGTCGAGGCGGGATTGGACATCGGGATCGGCACTCACCCCACCCTCGTCGCCGTCCCGACGCGCCATCGTCGGCACGGATGCCGGCTTATCCCGTAGCTGCCTCGAGAGATCCTCCTGCCCACGGTCCTCCTGCCCGGCCATGGTCTCTTCGAGCTGGGCAATTTCCTCTCTGGACTTCCGTAGCAGGCGGCCTACTTTCGCAGCCTTGGATTCCAGCTGCTCGCGCTCCTTCCTCTCC
This sequence comes from uncultured Verrucomicrobiota bacterium, assembly GCA_964611475.1. Taxonomy (GTDB): domain Bacteria; phylum Verrucomicrobiota; class Kiritimatiellia; order SLOV01; family SLOV01; genus CAUZEO01. The sequence goes on from CAZTAB010000134.1 coordinate 4,202, forward strand.
CGGCGCAGGGCAACCTCCAATTCCTGCCGTATTTTTATCATTTCCCGGAACCGACCCACACTTTCGGCGATCTTTCGCTTGCGCCGTTCAGCGTCCGCCACCGCGGATTCCAGTTCTCGCCGGGCATCTTCCAGCTCCCGCTTGAGCCGGGCCTCCCGTTTCAGCGCATCTTTTAATTCGCGGCGGACTTCCCGAACGCCCTGTTCCCCCTCCGTCCTCGCTGGCGGCGACGAGGTTTCCTGCATGGAAGATTCCTCGCCCGAGGCATGAATGATGATGACCGGCTCGCCCTCCCAATCCTGTGCAATCCCCAGAGACCCGAACAAGCAACCAGCCAATCCGACGAGGAGAAGCCGCCTCGCGTGTACATAAAGTCGGAGCCCAGTGTATGAATGCATCAGTGGACGGCATTCTTTACGATTCCCGGGCACAGATCAAGCGGGAGAGATGGAAAGGTGTGGAGATCCGCGGCGGAATGCCCTATGCTTGACCATTGTGATTCCACGGACCAGGTATGAGAGGGCCCATCCCCGGGACACCGTATGGCGGACTCGCAGAAAGACGGCGCTTCTCTCCGGGCTCCTAGGGTGGCTAGCCATCCTCATTTACCCGGCCTTCCTCCTCATCGATTGTTTTGCAAAAATTGACCACGGAACCAGCAATCTCAAGCTCGCATTGATTTCCATGGCAGCGGGCCTGGTTCTGATGGGTATATCTATGATCCTCCAGCCCCCTACCCGGCGGGTGGGTACCCCGCAATACCGATGGAGAAAATGGATATGTCCGTACAGGGATGTCGGCAGCCTGACAACCAGCATGGCCGGAGGCCAGAGCCGGGCGGGCGGGGCCGTGCTGGTACTCGTGCTGGTGGTCGTTGCGCTTTCCTCCACACTGATTCTGGACATGCAGATCACCGCTCGAAGCCGCCTCAAGCACACCCGGGCCGTCATGGACCACATGTTGCTACGCCTCGCGGCGGCGGATGCAATTCGTTCCGGCATGGAACGGCTGCGGGCGGACGAAGAGACCGACATCGACCACCTCGGGGAAGCTTGGGCGATGCCGCTGCAGGATACGGATCCAATGGGGATCAAAATTCGCGTGGAAATCGAAGATCTAAACAGATATTTCGATCTAAACAACCTCGCGCTCAAGGACCGGCCAGCCATTCGCTCCCCAGGCGTGATTCTCACCGAGCTCCTCCGATTGCACAATGTCCCCGGGGCAATGAACCGAGCCAATGCCGTACGAGATTGGGTCGACTCCGACGAGGATGGAGACTACGAATCCGGACTTTACCGCGCCTTGGACTCGCCCTACCTGACCGCGGGCCGGCTGCTCTACAACTGGCAAGAACTGGTGCTTGTCGAGGGGTTCGACCAGACGGACTTCCGAGCGAAAACTGATGCGGAGGAAACAGGCCGTCTGACCGATGCCCTGACCCTGATCCCGGCCACCCGGAACAACCCGGTCAAAGTCAACGTCAATACCGCCGGCCCCGCCGTTCTTGAGGCGGTCATGGGTCGACAACAAAAACCAGCCCTCAAGAAGCTTCTCGAACAACGGGAGCGGAGGCCCCTCCGCCCCGAAGACATGGGGCAAATCACCGTGGACCCGGCGCTGGCCCAGAAACTCAGCGCGTACCTGTCGGTGCAGAGCAAGTACTTCCGGATCCGCAGCCGGGTATCGCGGGGAGACCGGGCACGATGGATGCAAGCACTTGTTCGCCGGGACACCGCTGGAAACATGGAAGTTTTGGACTGGATTCAGTGAAAATACGAGTCCGGGTGGTCTTTAAATTATGGACATCTCCGTTGCATACGGCATCGACCAGAGTAGTGAGAGCTTGACCGTCGTAAAAGCGCGCAGCGCAGGGCGCGATTTCATATTTGAAACCGTATACCGTGCTGATG
>CAZTAB010000135.1:0-5166 GCA_964611475.1 uncultured Verrucomicrobiota bacterium
TGCAACGGCCGGCGTCACACAATTTACTCGAATTTCGGTTTCGGCAAGCTCTTTACCTAAGGACTTGGTAAGACCAATAACGCCCGCCTTGGCCGCGCTGTAAGCGGGAGCGTTTGGGTTGCCTTCCTTTCCCGCAACTGAAGCAATATTGATAATACGACCATAACCCGCCTTTCGCATTGTCGGCACGACCGCACGACAGCAATAGAACACGCCGTTGAGATTGACGTCGATGGTCTGTTGCCAGAGTTCGGAGGGACGCTTCTCCATCGGTGCATTCTCCGGCGTGCTGACGACATTTCCCGCATTGTTAACCAGGATATCCAGGCGGCCGAACTCGGCCAGAATCCGGTCGACGACCGCGGCTGCTTCGGCTTCATCCGTCACCTCCAGCTCCATCGGAAGGACCCTGCGCCCCGTGGCCTTGCCAATCGCAGCGCCCGCTGACTCGGCGCCGGCCGGCGTACGACTGGTTAGAGCGACATCGGCGCCGGCCTCTGCCAACGCCAGCGCCATGTCGTAGCCAAGGTTGCGTGCCCCGCCAGTGACGAACGCGACGCGGCCCTTCAGGTCGAAGAGGTCATGGATGTGATTACCCTGCATACCCCACACTTTCTCTCCTGCGACCACGGATGTCACGATGGATCGCGAGCTATCGGGAAGCGCCGACCTCCATGTGTCTCCGCGTCCCGCTCGATTTAATGCATTGCGGTCCTGGAAATTGAACGGATGCGCAAAAAGGCGCAGGGGCCTGATCCATCGAGCCATGGAGTGATTGTCCGCCCACAGAACAAAACATTAGAGTGATCCAGCGTACATGACACGAGCCCCGTCAGCATGAGAACGAGTACAGGCGCGCCCGGTTAATGTCGAATCGAATCGACATCACTCGACCCGGCTCCCCTTCCGAATACGCGATGCCGACGATGTCATCCGGAAGCTCAGACTTGCCGCCCCAGGACATTGCGTGGTCCAGGCTGTCGCCGGTAAACGGATCGCTATCCGCCATCGTAAACCCGGGGACGGGTCTGCCCAGGGTGTCCGTGAGCTCGGCGCGAATCGACCCGCCGGCCGTCTCGGCATTGACTAGCAGGCGTCGATTCGCCCAGGCCATCGGTTGTGTTTGCAGCACACCGTGAATGTGAGTCGGCTCGAGCGCCGCCCAGCGATCGCGTTTCAGCGTGGCCAATCCGATGCCGCGCCGCGTTTCTCCCTGGCCCGCCTGGTACAGGATGTAGATGGCATCGCCAACCTGGATGGGATTGGCGGGTGTGATGAGAAATTCGTCCCACGTACCGGGTTCGCCGACGCCGAGGACGGACTCGCGCCCGGCCGGCCGGCTCCAGGTGCGGGCATCCCGGCTGAACGCCAGCTGGCAGTGGATGTGCCGGAAATCCCGCTTCTCCTGATCGCGGTTGTTGTACTCGGGGAACAGCGTCCGAACCAGGGCGACATATCCCCCCGACACCTTGACCGACCCGCAACGGTCAAACTCTGTTCCGGGGGCATCCTCATCGTCGGGCACCAGCGCCATTTGCGGGTAGGGCATCTTCTCGAGGTCCGATGCGATACTGATGCCCATGGTCCGGAACTTCGGCCCCCCCTTCAGTTGGATGCGCGGACGCCACCACACGATCCACGCGTTCAAGTCCTCGTCGAATCCGTGAAGCACCGGCCCGTCCATGCAGAGCGCGTGGCTCATGATGATGTTGGGGCGCCGCGTCCACGTGAAACCGTCCGGCGAATCGCAGAGGTAGAAGCCGCGCCCGTTGGGAGTGTCTTTCTCATCCGGCCCGCCCGGATAGATGATGACGCGCTCGCCCGGTTGTCGGAGATGGCGTTCGGAACTGAGCGACATATAGCGGCTTTGCGGTTCGTTGCGGTTGGGATTCTTGAACACATTGGAGTTCGGGCCGTCTCCGCCGGCCGGCGGAAAGTCCACGAGATTGTTTTCGCGGCTGCCCTGCCACTCCACGACCCCCAGGTTCGGCTTCTCCCAGGTCCGGGCATCCTTGGAAACCGCGTAGAGCCGGCGGTAGGGCCACGCCAGGGTCGGATATTCCTCGCGGAAGCTGGGATCATGACCGTGGTACCACAGCTTGAACACCTGCTCCTCGTCGTCGTACAGCCATCCGTTGTGCATCCACACGCCCTCCCCTTCCCACGGCTTCTCGGGCTTCACGACCGGCTCGGGGTGCTTTTGAGGCGGGCACGCGACACGACGGACACCCTCCATCCGGCGAATGTGCAGATCGTCGATCAATAGATAGGTCACCGGCGGATACAACCCGGTTTCCACATGGTCCTGCTGCCAGTCTGTCGTGCTCATTCTGCTCTCCTCCTTGTCAGCTAAATTGTATGCGTGTGAATCAACGATTGAAAAGCACCAGGTCGATCCTGTCCATCATTGTCTCGGTATTCGTCGATTGATAAAGATCGGGACGAAGATTGCGAGCCGCGACTATTGAGCCGTCGGAGGAATAGCGTTGCCCAGCCGCGCTGCGTACGGCCCCGCCGTGGTCTCGCCGCCGTCTACCGCGATGACCTGGCCCGTGATCTGGCTCGCCTCCTCCGATGCGAGAAACGTCACGACGTGCGCGACCTCCTCCGGCGTGACGAAGCGGCCCGTGGGCACGCTTCGCAGGCGCGTTTGATACTTGGGCGTCTGCTTTTGCTCCCGGACGTGGGGCGTTTCCACCTTGCCCGGCGCAATTGCGTTGACCGTGATGCCGTCGGATGCCAGGTCAACGGCCAGGTTCGTCGTCAATCCGATCAGGGCCGCTTTCGAAGTGCCGTACTCCACCGCCCCCCTGGCTCCGGCGAGCCCGGCAATCGATGAGATATTTATGATCCTTCCCCAGCCCTTGTCCACCATCCGGGGCGCGAGCGCGTGGCAGAGACGTGCCGGCGCGGTGAAGTTGATGGCAAATATGTTCTGGCAGACGGCCCAGTCACGCTGCAGGAACGATTCGGCCGGAAGCATGATGCCCGCGTTGTTGACCAGAATATCCACGTCATCGAGTCCGCTATCGTCGACGAACCGAGTGATCTGGTCGTCGTCCGACAAGTCGACAGTAAGCAGCGAGCAACCTGCCCGCGCGGGTTCATCGATCGTGTCGCGGACTTGTTCCAGGCTTTCGCGCTGCCGCCCGGCCAACACGAGGCGGGCGCCGTCGCCCGCCAGCGCCTGTACGATGGCCCGCCCGATCCCCCCACCGGCGCCGGTGATCAGCGCCGTGTGGCCGTTGAGAAATTTCTGCACTACTTCATTCTCCTGAGGTTTAGCAAGTGAACGAAAAGAGTCGGGCACGATCCAGATGAAAATGGATGGAGAGGAGTCTTCCCACGGTTCCTTGCGCATACGTGGTGCCCAGCATCTTTGCGGGCAGCATCCGCTTGTTCTTCCAGGTCATCCGGTGATCCAGGGAATCGCCGTGAAACGGTATGGAATCCTTGAACGTGAAGCCGGGGATCGGTCTGCCGATGGTATCGCGCAGATCAGCCCGGATTGAACCGTTTCGTGTATCCGCATTGACGCGGAGTTCTCTATTTGCCCAGTACATACGCCGAGTATGCAAGAAGCCGGATCTCCGGATCGGCTCGATGGCTGCCCAGCGGTCACGCTTCATCCTGGCCATTCCAATGCCCGGAATATTCAGCCGTCCGTCGGGCAACGCTGCCGGACGCCTCTCAGCCTGAACGTAGGCGTTCTTGCCTTTCTTTCCCGTGAAGAAAAAATTGCCGTTGCCCGTATTACAGCCGTGGTAAATGATGTAGATATCATCACCGACCGCAATGGGATTGGCCACGTAGATGTCCATCTCGTCCCAGGCACCGCGCGGTCCAACCGAGATGACAGGATCTCGCCCGGCGGGCCTGTCCCAAACGCGCGCGTCACGGCTGAAGGCTAGTTGCGGTTCCTTCTTGCACCCTTCATGAGGCCGGAAGTCGGTCACCAGCCCGACGTACCCACCCGGGACCTTCAGGGAGGCAAAGTGATTGAACTCGCAGTCCGGCGGATCTTCGTCGTCCGGAGTGAGGATTTCTTGCGGATACGGGATGTACTCCAGGTCGTCGGAAAAACTCACGCCGATGGAACGGAACTTGCCGAACTTGCCGAAAGCCCGTCCCTGGAACCAGAAGATCCATTTGCCGAGGTCCTGGTCGTATCCATGGCAGAACGCGTTGTCCGTCACGATGGCATTGCTGACCAGCATCCTGGGCCTGCGACGCCAGGTGAAGCCGTCGGGTGAGTCATAGATAAAAAATCCGTTGGTGATCCCTCGCCCATCCTTCGATAAATAGACCGGCTTTTGGCCTCGCGGTGTGCGGAATCGACTCATGCCCATGCCGATATAGGGACGCCTCGTGTCGGTCGAAGTCGGATTCTTAAACGTGGCCGCCATCCCGACGCCGCCGAAGGGCGGGAATTTGATGAGATTGTTCCGTCGAGAGCCTCGCCACGAGACGAGACCCAGTTCGGGTTTCTCCCAGTTCAGGCAGTCGGTTGAAACGGCGTAGGCGAATGACTCCCGCCAGGCAAGTTCGGGATAACGCCTGGCGAAGTCGGGATCATCGCGATAGTACCAGAGTTTGAATTTCTTTTCGTCATGATCATAAAGAAACGAGCCGTGCAGCAGGACATACAGGCCGTCCCATGGCTTGTCGGCCTTGAGGATCGGTTCAGGGTGCTTTTCCGCGGGGCACATTACCCGACGAACCCCCTCCATGCGCTCCACGAAAAGGTCATCAATCAGGAGATAGGTGACCGGCGGATAAAAGCCGGTACGCACGTGCTTCTCACGCTCTCTCTTCACCTTCGCATCGTTGCGGAAACGGTTCGTCATCCAGCACTCCTTCCCGACGTGCACGCCAAGCGGGCGGCCTCCTCCGTTAGCCCCTCCGCGCCGGGTTGGTAGGCAAGCGGCGTGGGATCCAGCCAATCGACGAAGGCGTCCTTGACGGCAAAAGCGAAAAAGTGGTTTCCGCTGGGGCTGTAGTGCCCGATGTAGTAGCGGTCAATGTACTCAGCAGGTGACAATCGATACACTTTGAAGTCGTCGATATGGCGCTGCAAACCATCGACGTATGGTACGTTGTTTCGCTGCAGGTAGTCGATCAGCGATTGGTCGAAGCGCGGCTCGCACTGAAGGGCGTGCGTCAGGC
>CAZTAB010000136.1:0-20154 GCA_964611475.1 uncultured Verrucomicrobiota bacterium
CAGCGAATCCAGGTTTGTCTGGGCACGACGTTTGACGACAATATCGAGTCACCACCGCTCCTGGGAATGGGCGTGATGCTGGGTGACGAGGGCGTGTGGTGCCGCGGTGAACATGGAAACACAATGATCTTTGCTGAACACCGGAACGTCACCCGGGCGGATACTGAAGTGGACCCGGATTACGTCAACCGGGTAAATGACTTGGATTTCCCGTCTCGGGTCGAGTCGGCGTATCGCGATTACTTTCACCTCCCGAACACCCGGTTCCTGAACGGCTGGTGCTGCGTCTATGGATCGACCGGGGACGGATACCCCATCGTCGCGCGCGACGAGCATTTCGAGAACTTTTATCATGCGGTTGGCATGAACGGGCACGGCATCACCTGTTCGGGCGGTGTGTGCCAACTCATTGCCGAGCTCATGCTGCGGGACAGCACCACGCTTGATGTTTCGCATGTCCTGCCGCAACCCGGCGTGCTCGACTTCGTGGGCATGGACAACGGGCGTTTCGCACGCGGCGAGTTGTTCGACTTCGAGTTGCGGGAGGAACGGGTAAGGCTCACTGCGGATTGAAGTCCGCAGGCTTCAGCGCCAGGATGTACTCCGAGGCCCGGTCGCGTACGGTCGATAGTTCGGCGGGCGCGAAGTTTCCGCAGGCCGGCCAGAGTTCGATGCTGTCCCAGTTAACCATGGCCGGCGGTATGCCACGGCCGCGGTACCAGTCGACGTGGTAGCGAATGCCGTCGAGCCATGCCTGCGCCTCCTTTGCTTTCACCGAATCCGGATTCTCCGCGATTCGCGATTCCAGAAGGCGAAGGGTCCGGTAGTCCTTGGTGCCTTCGCGCCGGGTCTCCCATTGAATGGAGGGGACGGGCTCCTGCTCCGTGGGAATGACATGACAGAAAAAGGCATCGTGCCGCCGGTCCCAGTCGTATCCCTCCGTGTAGCACCAGACGAAATTTCCCCGGAGGCCGAGCGCCCAGGTGTACAGACCTGCGTAGAATCGGCTGTTCGGCGCGTTGCCGGTCCCCTTGTTGTTGCAGTCGTAGGTCCAGATCTCCGCGTTGCACTCCCTGGCCAGCTCGAGCATGGAGGAATCAATGCGTCCGCTGCTGACCACCCAGACATCCAGGTATTTTCCCAGAACACGAGCGGGATGATCGCTGATCGCCGTAATGAGGCGGAAGTGCTCCCGAAGCTCTTGCAGGGACACCAGGTGGTTGAGGGCGTTTTCGTCCCCGACCACCGGTTCGTCGGGGCCATAGAACAGCAATTCCGGAAGTCCGAGTGCTTTGGCTTCCGTTACCACGGCTCCTGCCGCTTCGATGGGAACGTGAGCCAGAAACATGACGGGGATGTCGCTGCGCGTGAGCCCCATCCCCATCATCTCCTGGAGGGAGCGAATGTCCGGATCGTCGGCGAGTTGCGAATGATTCGCCTCGTCGAACAGCGGGTTGACGTGGTAGTCGTTGTAAATGGTCACACTCGTCATCCCGTGACGTTTCAAGTCCTGCCAGTACATTCGCATTAACTCCGGTGTCCGCAAGTGGGACGGAAGGAAGTCCCGGCCGGCCAAGTAGTCCGAGCCGTTGTCCACGTTGGGCCGAAAATACATGCCAAAGGCGATGTCGCTTTCGGGCAGGACGTAGTCGAGGACGTCGATGCGGATGGACTCCGTCAATGCATCGTGCCGTCGGCCGGTACCGACGCGCAATGTTGCCTCGTACGCACCGGGCTTTGTGTCCGCGGGCGTCTCCACAGTCAGCCAGAAGACCGTGTTTTGTCCTTTCTCAACCTTGCCGGTATCCGCCAGCGGAAGATAGTTGGCGAATCCGACCATCCGTCCGCCTTCCACCCGATCGCCAAAATTCTCGCCCGGCACCCTCCGCGGATTGAATTCGACCTTGCGGATTGTGATGGGGAAAGGCGCATTCTCGACCCGAACGGAAACCTCGCCAACGTCGTCAATGCCCCAAAGACCGAAAACGAGCGGCTCGTCCTCGCCGGGCGTCGTGCGGACCCGGGGCGCACGACCCAGCGATTCCGGCGCGGGCGGTTGCTCCTGGAAAATGTGAAGGCTATAGTCCTGCCACCAAAGAGCCATGCCCAGTTCCCTCGCGGCGTTGTCGAAAGGCGGAACGGTCCGGAGCGGGGGCAGGATCTTCAGAAACTCGGCGTCGCGCGGTCGGGGCGTCTTCGGGTACCCGTGCGGGACCGGGTATTGAGACCAGTCGCGCAGCTCGGGCGGGGTGTCTTTCGCGTTAGTGGACATGGCAGCTATAATCGTCAACTCGGCCAGTGCCAGGACGAGGAGGTAGTGAAATATATTTCTCATGAGATGTCTCTCCTTGATCATGCCGCGGCCTTGGCCATACATTCTTGAGAATGGCTTTCAGGAATAAGCATGTGGACGATGGTGAATTAGAAGACGAAAGGGCGGAACTTTATCATGAATTTCATGGATAGCACTATGCTGCTGGTCGGGCATGTGCCGCAATATTTTTTCGACAACGTGGTGCTGGAGCAGATCCAGGACGTCACAAAAACGTTTCACAGTCCCGTGAAGGAGCCGGGGCCTCTGATTCAGAAGGATCGTCCGTGGGAGAACGTGCCGTATTTCACGGTCAACGGCTGGACTGTGTTGCGCGACGGCGCCGCGGGGGAGTTCAGATGCTGGTACGAAAACTGGGGCATCAATCCGGGCAGCGTGGATCCGGGCGCGGCCGCTCCGGGCCGCGACCGGCCAAATCTTGGCTTCCTGGGGTCGGCCCTGTGCTACGCCCGATCGGATGACGGGATCACGTGGGAGAAGCCCGGTTTCGATTATCTGCTGCACGAGGGCGAGAAAACGAATGTGGTGTTCGGGCGCCAGGATTACGAGCGGTCCGAATCCTCCTCGGTATTTGAAGACCCGATGGAGGCGGACCCGCAGAAACGATACAAGTCGTTCTACGGACATTTCGCGGACGACGGCCACGTGGTCACCCTGGCGTATTCTCCCGACGGCATCCATTGGACACCGTCGGACGAACGCCCCACCTTCGGTGAACTCGGCGAGGGACTGGGAGATTGCTACACCGTCATCGCAGACCTCGATTCGCAGACCTATCGCTGCACCTGCCGCCACAAGGGGATACTCTCGATCCACCACGACGATCGCCGCCCGCGCACACCCAGTGTTTTTTTTCACCCGACCTACCCGCGCGACGCCGCCCGCGCCAACAAGCGCCGCGTTTTTCAGGCAGTCAGCAACGACCTGATCCACTGGTCCAATCCGCAGTGCATCCTGACCCCGGATGAGGACATCGACAATCTCGACGAAACGTTCTACGGCATGAACCAGATCCGAATCGGCTCGGGATATCTGGGGTTTCTCAATACCATCCGCGAAGTCTCCAACATGCTGTGCGTTCGGTTGATCTACAGCCGTGACGGCTGGACCTGGCACCATCTGAACAAGGGGCAGCCCTGGCTCTCACCGGCGCCCGGCGCGTGGGACCGGTGCATGGTCAACCTGTCGAGCCCGCCCATAGAAGTGGGTGACGAGTTGTACGTGTTTCATGGCGGCGCCCGGAATCATCACGACTGGTGGATCAGCGGCATCACCGAAGACCTGGACGTTCCCGAGGCAAGAAACCTGGACGAGGTTAGGTATGGGCTCGGGCTTTCGAAAATGAGGAAGGACGGCTTCGTGTCCATCGACGCCGGTCCTGTGCGCGAGGGCATCGTCATCACGCGCGCCCTCCGCACGGACGGAAAGCAGCTGGTGATCAACGCGGCGTGCGGCGAGGGCGGATACATTGACGTGGAGGCCACGGACGAGAACGAAAAGGTGTTTGAGGGATGCGCCCGCGCTGATTGCAACACCTACACCCGTGACAGCGTTCACGCGGTCGTTACCTGGAAACACCACGAAGAGATTCCGCATACGGGCCGGCTCCGGTTGCGGTTTTTCCTGCGCAACGCATCGTTGTATTCCATCCAGCTCGTGTCTCCCCCGGTCGCGTAGCCTAGGGTTTGATTCCTGCGCCGTGGTCGTGGCATTTTTCAAGCCCAGGGGCTACGTCGTGTCCCCAATTGCCCGCCGGATCATCTCGATGGCCTCTAGGTGTACATCCCGGAACTCGGGCAGCGTCGGCTTCCATGTGGTTTGCATGAATCCGTGCAGACGTTCGGGCATGATGTGCTTTCGTGAAAACCCCACCGTGTCCGGGAAACTGCTTGGGCAGACGCAGTTGCTCCCCGTCGGAACCTGGTCGAACCCGTGTTCTTCGAGCGTCAGGTAGTTTCGAACGCTCACGACCTCTTTCGACCATTCCGGATCGTAAAACCAGTTGCTCTGCAAAACAGACTTCGACATGTTTTGCAGGTATTCGTTCTCGTCCATCCGGCGGATCATGTCCGCCCAGATCCACGGGCGTACACCGGCCTGTTCGACCTGATCGAAAAGGAAATTGAGGTCGTGCCAGAACAGCTTTCCCTGTCGAATCACGATGTAGTCATGGTTCCGTTGCGCATCCAGTTCCTCTTCGTCCATCCCGAGATGAAAAAAACGGGGCTGGTCGAAGAGGCCGATGGTTTCCGCGATCAGGTCCGAACACACCCGGTAATATGCTTCGGTGGAGATGCATCGCGCGTATGGCCCAAGCCACGCGTCGTGGCTGGTGGCGAAGTTGAGCTTGGGAATGGGTTCCAACCCCATTTGCCGCATGCGGTCGAGTTCTTCGCGCAGCCGCGCGGGAGTCCACGCATTGTGCACTGCGATCTCCGGGTGGCTTTCGTAGACAACGCCGTCCCCCAGGTCCAGCACCACCATGTTCACGCCGGCGGAGGCCATCCTTTCCCGCAGGTCCTCCCACAGTGCCAGGTCAAAGGGCAGCTCGGAATAGCGATCCCGGTCAGACCACATGTTCATGCTCAAATGCACGAGGTGGGCCCAGATCGTTTGTTTCTCCATATGGAGGATCATGGCTGGTTGTGCTGGAATGCGCCAGAATTTCCGGCTGTCGGGAGAAATTGTGAAAAGGCGCTTTGAGGGTACGGGAATGTGCGCGGGCCCTCCTTGTTGTTCGCAGACTGCCGGCGGGACGCCCATGCTGCATGGCATGCTGAAAAGTATTTTCCCGGAGCTGGTGTGAGCCCGGCACCTCACTTTTTTCTGGGTCGCCGAATGTCCCGCGTCTACCATGTCGGCCGTGTGTTTGAAGGGAGGAGGTTGAAAGAGCATGCAGGCCCGATTCCATGTCTTCTTCGCGATTGTTTCGCTGGCAGGGTGCTGCGTGGCGATTGCCGCCGATCGGCGTGCGGCCTCGATTGTTCTTTCCGCGGGTGCTCCCGAGTTGGAACGGTTTGCCGCGGCGGAACTGCGGGGATACCTCGAGCGCCTGTTCGATTCGGAGGTTACGGTCGGCTCCACGCCGGATGCAGCGTCCATTCTGTTCGCTCTTGGTGATCGAGGGCACGTCCAATCCGTGTGCCCCGGGAGTGGGGACGTTCCCGGTTTGTCCGACCAGGGGTTCCTCCTCCGGAAAACCAGCTCTTGCGGCCGTCCGGTGATGATCCTTGCGGGAGGCAGCCCGACCGCGACAATGTGGGGCGCCTACGAACTCGCGGAGCAGTATGGGGTGCGGTACCTGCTGCATGGAGATGTGTTGCCCGACGAGAAGAGGGAGCTGTTTCTTCCCGAAATCGACCAGGTGTTCGAGCCGACATTCCGGGCGCGTTGGATTCGCACAATGGGTGACTTTGCCATGGGGACTGAGGCCTGGAGCGTGGCCGACTACAAGCCGCTGCTGGACCAGCTGGCCAAACTGAAATTCAACCGGATCCGGGTGGGAAGCGATCCGTCTCGCCCGTTTCTGCACCACGAGATGGACGGGATCCAGCAGGACCGGGCCACGTTGTTTTTTGGGCGCCGGTATCATATCACCGACGACATGCCCGGCCGCTCGCTCTTTGGCGAGGCCCGGGAATTTTGGAACGAGGATCTCCCGCCGCCGGGAGCGCCGTACGAGGAACTGGCCGCCGCCGGCCGCCGCCACCTGAACGGGCTGGCTGCCTACGCCCGGAGCCGGGGAATGGACGCCTCATTTGTCGGATCCCTGATCGATTTTCCGAGGGGGTTCGAATCCGTGGTCCCGGAAGCGCAGGTCGTGCCCGCTCTCGGGGGGCTTACGATCGGCCCGGGCCCGGGCGTGCGGCCAGACGATGCCGACCTGGTTCGGCTTGCGGGCGTGAAACTCCGCACGATCGTCGACACCTACCCCGACCTTCACTCCTACGGGTTTCCGGCGGGCACCGAGTCCCGCTCCTGGGTCGACGCCTACGAGTGGGCATGGAACGATTTGGCGGAGCGATACGGGATTGACGGGGTGACGTCCCTTGACCGTCTGTTGGAGAATGCCGCGAACCGTACGGCGTACACCGGCGGCGGTTCGCGCGCCGTCACGGAAGTGAAGGCGGACCTCGCGGGATTGAATTTCCTGACCCGCTTGTTCACGCACCCGGACGTTCTGCCCCGCACGGCCAATTCGAACGCCCAGATGGTCGTCTACGAGACGGCGGAGGAACTATTTCCGATCCTGCCGCATATCCTGCCCGAGGGCACGGAACTCGTGATCGTCCTCGATTACACGCCGACCCGTGTGCTTCGGCGTCGGCACGTGTTGGCCACGGTGCCGACCGACAAGGTTCCGACCACGCTGGTACTGACGCTGCAGGACGACAACATCGGGATGTTTCCCCAGTTGACGGGATCGTCTCTGCACGAGCTTGTGGGAGAGATGCGAAAACATGGGATTTATGGGCTTTGCACACGACACTGGATGGTCAGCGACCTGGACCCGAATATTGCGTACCTCAGCAAGGCGGCATGGAATGCTGCAGCAACGCCGGAAGCCGTCTACGCTGACCAGGTGCGCGCCGTTTGCGGCGAGGGTGCCGTCGAGTCGTTCCTGGAGGCCTTCCGGGAGTTGGAAGCGACGACGGTCATCATGGAAACCAGTGCGCTGTGGCTTGCGGCACCATCGCCGGGCCTCATCATGAGCCATTGGCATCCCGGTGCGCTGTCGGCGGCGTTCGCGGACATCCGGGACGGTTGCCGGCGAACGCTTGCCGCGCTTCAGGGCGTGCCCGAACAAAAGCGCGCGGCCGGGCGGGAGTACCTTGCCTACTGGACCGGGCGGATTCGATTCGGCATCGGGTTCATCGACACGTTGGAGGCTGTGAAAAAGGCGGCAACCCTGGAGGCTGAGGCCACCGCTGCAAGGAAGGCGGGTGAGGCCGGGGTGCACCGCGCCAAACTGAAGGCCGCGGCGGATGCATCCGCCGCGGCAAAATCAACCGCCTTTGAGGCAATTGAATACTTTGCCGCGGTAGCCAGAAACCGGGCAGACTATGGGGCGATTGTGACGTTGGCCGAATCCATTTACCGACCGCTTAAGAGAAAGGCTGAATCACTGCAGGGAGAGCTTCTGCTGCAGTGAGTTGGGGCACCTGGTCCCTGATGTTGGAAAAGAATACGGGGGCGGACCCGCCTCGTTCCTTGCAGGGTCGTCGGGAATCTGCCCCTTTAGGATGGATTTATCTGGTGAAACGTTGGCTTGAATGCTGATGAGGTCTTTCATGTTCAGGTGCAAGGAGGGTTCGATGGATACAGTGTATGAGGTTGCCGGATCATGAAGGCATTGAGAATTCCTAGGTGGGTGTTTCTGTGTGGCCTTTTGGCCATTGACCCGGCCGGGGCTGCATCCTGGCGGGACGCGTCGCAGTACGTCGTGTTGTCGAACGCACATATTGTGGCCGAGTTTCAGTCTGGGATTCTTTGCAAGCTGCACGACACCGGAACGGGGCGGAACCTTGTCGATCTACGGCCGGAAGACCTGGATTCGGGTCTCCCCGTCTTCGGGATGCCGGAAATTGATTTGGATGTGATCACCGGATCCATCGAGACATCGGGAAACGGGTTCACTGCTCGACTTTCCGCCCAGGATGGAACGGATCTAAAACTGAATTGGTCGCTGCGGCCGGAGGGTGATCTGGTCCTCGCCTGCTCCGCGAAGGTGTCGGCGCCGGTAAAGGTGCTTCGGTTTCCGCTGTCCGGATGCAATATCTCTGACTACCGGATCGTCACAATCAGTGGGTACGGCGCGGGGTGGGTCCACCAGGCGCCGTGGACGGGCTCGTTCGGCGATCCGGCGTTGAAATCCACGGGATACGTTCATGCACCGGTTGCGCTGTTTGAAGGGGAGAACAGCGGATGGTTCGTGGAAGGGCGTGACCTGAACCTGGGCCCGGGAAACCTTTTTGTCCAGGGCCGTGGCGGGACCGCCGACCTGACGATGATCCGTGGGTTTCCCATACCCTCCGCTGAGCCCGTGCTGTTCGAGGTCCGCATCAGGCCCTATTCGGAGCACTGGGAGAATGCTGTCACGCCGTACGTCGAGTGGCTTGAGAAGGAGGTGGGTTTTGCGCCGCTGGGGGAGGGCTACCATCCGCCCCGGGTGAAGGATATCCGCGTGCAGGCGTATGTTAGCGTCAAGGATTTCGATGGACTGGACAAACTGGCCGAACAGTTCGATCCGTCCCGTGTGTTTGTCGGGCGCATGGTCGGTTTTCGTCATTTTCCAATGGACGTGAAGTATCCGGACTACCGGGTGACGGATGAGGCAAAACAGTGGTTCCGACACGCCCGCAACCTGGGATTTCACGTTGGCGCGCACTTCAACAGCAAGGGCGTATCCCGCGAATTCCCCGATCTGATCGAGCGGTTCCGGCCGGGGCTCCAGATTATCACCAACGAGTTTGGCGAGGCGGACTTTGACGGTATTCCCCATCCCAAGCGGCACGTCTATGTTTCCGCGGCGTACAAGCCCTGGCGGGACTATCTGGTCGGGCAAATGAAGGAGGCCGTGGATGCTGGCGTTGATGTGATCTATATCGACCAGTCCACGGGGCCGGGAGGCAAGTTCCTTGTCGACGGGGAGAACGGACTGCAGGGGCTGATGAACCTGGAAAAAGAGATTCTGGAAGCCTATCCCGGGGTCGCGGTGCAGACCGAACAGTTCAACCCCATGTGCACGCGCTATGCCAGTTTTGCCCTGAGCCAGATGCCGCTGGGCCACCCGCTCAGCGGGTACATTCACCACCGGTTTTTGAATATTGTTCCAGAAGGGTACAATAGCGCACCCGACAAGGCGGACTGGATCGACGGAGTTCAGTCCTACGGATACATGATTCCGGGTGTGCGTGGAAACCCGGGAGCCGAATCCTGGACCGCCTACGCGCAGGAGATGGTGAAGTACGATCTGCGTCCCGATCCCCACCTTCCACGGGATCGGTGTCCGCGGTACGAGTGGCACTGGTCCCACGGAATCATGCCGATGTTCGAATTTCCCGACCCGGATCATCCCTACCGGCTTTTCGGCTACCGCGGAGCCGGCGGTGTCACCGCCTGGTTCATTCGGCATGGCAGCGGGCAAGGGCTGGTGGTGCAGGAGCCGGGACAGGAGATGCGATGGGTGGGCACGCGCCGGGTCGGGATCACGGAGTGGTCGGGCCCAGGCGCGCTGGAGGACTGGTTGTTGTACGACGGTGCAACCCTGCTCGGGCTTTCCCCCACCAACACCTATGTCTTTGACGAATCGGTTGATTTACTTCAGGACCGATTTCACGTCACGGGCATCCCGGAAGACTATGCCGGCTACTACCATGATGAAAAAAGAATCCTCCCGCAGGAGACCGGACCGGATGACGCCTACTACCTGCTCTACTTCACTGGAAACGGTGAAATCGCCATGCATGTTCCGGATGATTTCAACGTGTGCCTCAATGACCGGGTGCTTCCTGTCGACCGTAAAACGAAAACCGCGAGAGCGACCGTGCAGGCGGACCCGCGGCACCCGGCCATTCTGCGGGCATACCGCCGTTCCGGCACGGTACTCTCGGGGGCATGGGTGGACCTGGACTGGCTGCCGCCGGGAAACCGCTCGGGCCGCGTCAACGAGGATGACCGGGGAGGATTCCATTCCGCGGTGTCCGGCTATGGCATCCTGCGCGGAAAGATGCCGGTCGCGAAGGTGATACGCATGCAGGGTGCCTATGCCATGCGCGACGAATCCATTGGCCCCACCGGAGACGGGGTGATTCGAATCAACGGCGCGGAAGTGATGCGACTGGATCCGGGCCCGCGGCCGTTCGCAAGGCGGGTTTTTGACGTGGATGTTTCCGCCTACGCGGGATTGGAAGTCATGGTGGAGTTCGTATCCGACGGCCCCCACCGCACGGCGAGTGCCGACTGGTTTAGGCCGCGAATTGTTGCGGAGGCAAATTGAAATGTGGCCGTCGATGAAACGATCCATTTCAGGACGCATCGCGGAGCTGGAAAACATACACGATGCTCCGGCCGTTACCTTCGAAACGTTGGCGGACATCGCGGTGGACACCGGCTACGACGCGTTGGAACTGCGTCCCTGGCAGTTGGCCTTCGATGCGACTGACGAGGAGGCAAGCGCGGTTCGGGCAGTACTGGACACCAGGGGACTTCGCGCGTCGATGGTGGCATTGAGCGGATGTTTTCAGCCGGATCGCGCTGACCTCGACGCGGCCCAGCGCGCGTTTGCGAGGGACGTCGAGATGGCGGACCGGGTGGGGGCCGAATTGATTCGCGTCACCGTGAATACGGAGGAGGACATCGCCTGGGTTCGACGAGGCGCCGACGAGGCGGCCGAGCGGGGTATTCGCCTGGTGCACGAGACCCATACCAACAGCCCCTTCGAAACGGTTGCGCAGTGCGTGGACATGGTGTGCCGCATCGATCGGGTCAATTTTGGAATCCTGGTTGATCCGGTGAACCTGGTGTTGTGCGGCGAGGGATACGGCCCCGACGATCTTGCCCCCCTGGCCGGCCGCGTGTTCAACGTATACGTTCAAAACATCCGGTTGAACGAAAAGGGGAGCCTGCCGGCCCCGACCCGCAGTGGAACCGTTCGGTACGACCGACTGGTGATTGGCGATGCGGGGGGAATCGATTTGGAGCTCTACTTCGCCGCGTTGCGGTCGATTGGTTACGATGGGTACGTGACCAGCCATCAGCCGCTGCTGCCGGATGTCACGGTTCGGGACCTGGCGCAACGTGTGTTCCGTGAACTTTCCCACGGGTGATCCTGTACAGGACCTATACAGCATCCAACAACAGCGCCGGGAGATCCGTACGGACCTGGCATTTGTCGCTGCTACGGTCCGCGGACGCGGTAATTCTCGCTGCCGCCGTTTCGGGTGACCCTTGCTTCATCCACGCCGGGTTGAACGGACACGACGCTGGCTGCCTTGCCGGACCACGACGCGGGATCAGCCGGATCGGTGCTGGCTTCCACGCTCACGCCGCTCACGGAGCTGTCGCGCACCACTTCCAGGACCGCGTCGGCGCCGGCAATGTCGATATCGTTGAGTCCGATGAGGGGTATGATCTTGTACACGACACCGGAGGTTCCGGTGGGCCCGCCGGTGGCCGAGACGCAGAAGTACACTTCCCCGCCGGCGTCTTGTCCGAATCCCTTGATGCGCAGGGAGAGGCCGCGATTGTCGTTGCCGATGGTGAGGCGCTCAATGTTCCCGTTCCCCGTGAGCACCAGAAGACGGCGTGAGGTTCCCGCGTATTCCCCGAACACGTAACGGCCAGCCAGACCGGGAATCGCTGCGCCACGATAAACATATCCGCCGATGATCGAGATCCCGTCGCCGCGATCATATTGGGCGATCGGATCGATCAGGTCCGCCGTCACCGGATCAACCGGGTGGCCGGAAATCTCCGTGACCCCGGCGTCGAAAAAGTAGCATCCCTCCTTTGCCCGCCATCCATAGTTCCCGCCGCTCGTGATGAGATTCAGTTCTTCAATGTCCCGCTGCCCCACATCCCCGGAGTAGAGGTCGCCGGTCAAAGCGTCAAAGGACATCCGATACGGATTGCGGAATCCATAGGCGTAGATTTCATCGATTTTCGTCACATCATTCATGAACGGATTGGTGTCGGGGACTCCGTACTTTCCATTCGATGAGTTGGTTCCCTCCACGTCGATGCGAAGAATCGTTCCCAGCACATTGAGTGTATCCTGCGCATTACCCAACGCGCTGTGACCATTTCCCTGGTCGTTGCCGGATCCGCCGTCACCGATGGCGATGTACAGCAGTCCGTCCGGGCCAAAGGCGATGTCGCCGCCATTATGATTGGCCTGAGGCTGGTCGACGCGGAGGATTTCATGTTCCGAACCCATATCCAACTCGTTGGGATTGTCGACACCGGCGAGCCATTCGGTGATCACGGTCTGGTGGTTGTGCGAACCGGAGATCGGATTGCTGAAATCGGCGGGGCCGGCGTTCGGTTCGGACGTGTAGGTATAGAGTTTGCGGTTAAGGGAGAATTCGGGGTGGAACGCCAGGCCCAGGAGGCCGCGTTCGTCAAAGCCCGATGAGAGCGATACCAGCTGACCGGACAGGTCGGCAAACAAGGTGCCGAGCACCGCGCCATTCTGGTAGATATGAATCTCCCCCGCCTGATCGAAAATGAAAAGCCTGGTTGAACCGTCGCCCGGGCTGCGTACGCCCAGCGGCGAAACGAGCCCCGTCGCAATTTTCTGCAGGCCGACGGTGATGGGCGACTGCGAGAGGTTCGGAAGCGGATTATTGATGACAAAATACTGTCCGGGGGTGGGCGGCAGGCTTTTCCAACTGGCCGGATCGGAGGGGTCGTCGCCGATCAGCTGCATGGTTTCCCCCGCATCCGGAAGGGGAATAAAATCGGACGTGGAGGGCCACAGGAAGGCCGTCACGGCGACGCTCTCTCGTCCGGTCTGCGCGCTGCCTCCGTACTTCATGCCGGTGATCATGTTGGCCGCAATTCCGAATCCCGCCGTGCCGACATAGAGCCAGACGTCGCTCAGCGTGTCGTGCAGCGAAATGTTAAAGGTTTTCGATTCTCGGGCCCCGAAGCTCTCGCCGATATTGATACTGTTGGCGTAGTTGATCCGCTTGCAGAAACCCCGCGTGGCGCCGTTCACGAAGGCCATATCGCTGAAATGGGTGATTTCCACCCAGTCCCCCAGCGGATCGACTTCCGTGATGCGCAGGTCCGTAACCGCCGACCGACCGGGGTAGGAGCCAAGCAGAAGGATTCCGAAAAAGGCGACAAAGTATCGAATGCTCATGTGAACTCCAGGCCGTCTGCCTCTGCCTTATGCTGTCCGCAAGGGTTCAAGTTGGTGCGCCTGCCTGATCACGAAGTCCGCCTGAGCGCTTTCCAGCGCGCAGCCGATGCCGCCGGTTTCCGGCACGAAATCGGTGACGGTGGAAAAGACCAGGCGGTCGTCCACGTACAATTCCACGTAGCGATGACGATGGATCAGGCGCAGCCGGTAGGTGCGGTCGCGCGCGACCGGGCGACGTACGCTGTCGATGATCTGGCTAAGGTTGGGGCCGGAGGCGTGATCCCAGGTATAGGCCTCACCCATCGTGATCTCGCCGGCCTCGGCATCGAAGAGACAGGCAATTCCTTTGGCGTTGGGTTCGGTGGACAGTCCGGAGACCAGCCCGGCGCGGGCGCCGGCGCGGAGGGTCAGCTCGGCTTCGATATCGACATCGGTCACCTCGACATCGGCGCGCAAAATGGTGGCTCCGAAATCGCAGGCACCGTGAATGGCCGTGCCTTCAACGTGCCAATCCCCCGGTGCCTTGGGGCCGTTGGCCAGGGATTTCCAGCCCGTCAAACGGATCTCGCCCTGGCGCAGTTGGATTAGCCCGTCCCACACGGTCAGATAGAGCTGGTCGCCGTCGGCCTGCAAGACCTTGGGCCAGCCAAATGCGGGTGGGTTCCCGGCGTAGTGATGATAAACCACGCGTTGTCCGTGGTACTCGACAGTCCGGGCGACGTAGGCGCTCGTGCGGTTCAGCCCGGCCCCGATCAGCAGGTTGTCCGGCACGGCGCGGTAGGGTCCCTCCCACTGGTTGGCACTGAGAAAGAACGTCCCGCTGGCGATCGGGCGTTCCGGCGTGCTCAAGCGCGTGCCCCAGCCGCTGCCGCTGCTGAAGATCACCCAGTAGCGGTCGGCAAAAGCGAACACCTCCGGTACCTCCATGGCGGCGTAGCAACCGACAGCGGCCAGCGGCGGCAGGTCGACCCAGCGGTCAATCGCTTCGATCCGGCAGCGACCGAGGCAGCCGCGACCGGCGTGCGGCCCGGAGCCCACCCGTGCACAGCAGACCGCTTCCCATTCGCCGGCCGGATTGCGGGTGACGAAGGCATCGCGCCAGGCCTGCAGGGTGGCGCTGTCTTTGACAGACTCGTAGGGCGCCTTCTGGGGACAGGGCCAGACGCCGGTCCCTTTGAGCTTCACCCAATTCAGCAAGTCGTTGCTCACCAGCAGGTTTTGCGCCTGCTGATCACCGTCGAAGTCTCCGGTGTAGCTCATGTAGTAGCGGCCGTCGTCATAGCGGAAGACCATGCCGGTACCGACAGGTCCCGCGTCCCATTCCCCCTCGTCCCCGCCGACCTGAATCCGTGGCAGTTCCTCCCAGTGCAGCCAGTCCCGGCTCACGGCATGTCCGGCGTAACCAAGGGGATCATTCGGAAGCGTCGCCAGGTAGAAGAGATGAATCGCATCATCCTCTGTCACATACACCCAGGTATCCCACAGGTTCAGCTTCGATTGCTTCGATGGCACGTAGTTCATAAATGGCGAATCAACGTTTCGACTCATCCTGACGGGCGCTTCACGGTCTCGCGACGAAAAAGTGTTAGATCTGCGGGGCAGAAGTGCTCCCTTTTTGCCTAAGGCCCAGCCCAAGGTAGCAAAGCCGCAACCAAAAATAGAACCGCTAATGAACGCAAATGTACGCTAATTTTTCCCTCATTCGCGTCCATTCGCGGTTCAAATCCATCTTGAAAAACGAATGAACCACGGGGGCACGGAGAAATGTTGAATTGGCCTCCGTGTCTCCGTGGTGAAACATTGAGCTATCAATATCTTCTCAAACAACGAATAATTGGACAGTTTGTAGTACGGTATCCGTTGCCATGGAAAAGTGGACCATTCGCCTCAGTTCAACGTTGATCTCGCCCGGGCAGGACGTATCGGTCGAGCTTTCAGGGAGCTCTTCCGAAGATATGCCGGACGCCGTATGGCTGCACCGGCATGCCGAACAACCGGGCCGTGACGCCGAGGCGATTCCGCTGCGCTGGCGCGATGGCGTCGGCCGCGCGACCCTGCAGCCGGCGGAATGTGGCAATTACTTCGTGAGCCCGGACCGGGATCCCGTGCCCGACGGGAGCGCTTATCGGTATTTCGCGGTCGTCGATGACACGTACCATCTGTTCCGCTTCGCCATCACCCTCACGCCGGAAGACTACAGCGAGAATGTCCACGGTAATTTCCTGACTGCCGATTACTGGCCGTTTCTGGCCTCGGTGACGTCCGAACAGTTTGATCGACTACGGCTCTTTGAACGAAGATATGGCGATGTAATCACGCCCCACCTGTTTCCCGTGGACCTTGCCGCGGGTGCCGGGGAAGGAGACTTCAGCAATCCGAACTGGTACCGCTATGACGACGACCAAATCGAAAGCCTGCTGGCGGAATTCCGGCGCCGCTGGACGGAGCTTGGGTTCGAACGGGCCGACGCATTCTGCACCTACTGCCACTCGACATCTCTTGCCCGCGTGGCGGGGCGCATGGGCTTCGAACTGATCGGCGGACTGGTCTCGGAGCACAACCATCGTGACGGGGCCTGGGAAATCAACCA
Source organism: uncultured Verrucomicrobiota bacterium (assembly GCA_964611475.1). Lineage (GTDB taxonomy): Bacteria > Verrucomicrobiota > Kiritimatiellia > SLOV01 > SLOV01 > CAUZEO01. Next base: position 15,790 of record CAZTAB010000136.1, read on the forward strand.
CTCCGCCATGCCCAGCCTGCCGTACTTTCCCGCCGACGAGAACTTCCGCATTCCCGTCCCCCCTTCGCCGGATCGCGTGATGATGGTGCACCAGTATTCCTCCTGTCCGGTGCTGGGACATGACTACTTCCTGAGCTACTCCCTCGACATCTCCTGCCTGAACCGGGAGGAAACCAGTTTCGAACTGGGCGAGGAATGCTGGCGGGTATTTGATCAGATGGATGCCTTCGTCGACGCCTCCCGCACCCTGGGCGGACCGGACCTCACGAGTATCGGCATCGAGCGCGTCGGGGCGGGCACGGTCGTTGCGTACAACCGCCAGGCGATCGAAAAGGTTGCCCGGCAGATTCGCGCCGGCGAAAAGGTGGCCGTGGCCAATGGCCGCGGTCTGCGGGATTACTACCTTCGCCATTGCCCGACCCAGCCGGTTCGAATCAGCGGTCACACCGACGTGTTCGTCGGGAACAACTTTTACGGAAAGCCGATTGTCTATCCCGATTTCCTCGTCGTCGACGAGCCGCGGCTGCACGTTGCATTCGTTCATCCCACAAGCGAACCGCACTATCACTACGCGCGGTTGGCGGAAGACGGTTCCGATGCCTGCTATGTCGATGACCTGGAGACCGCGTCGGTGGACGATGCGGTGGACGATGTGCGCGTCACCGTGGACCGGACGGACGATGGGTGCACGGTATCGTTTGCGTTCAGCGCACTGCGAGAGATGAAAGCGATGCCGCTCTGCGCCTGGGACCTTCCCGTGCGGCCGGAGGAAACCGACTGGACCCGGGGCGAACTGTCTCTCCACGCCGTGAAGAGTCCTTTTACTGACGGGTGGAATCTCGTGGCGGTCGGCCCGGTGAAGCCCGGGCCGGTTCGATGGGACATTGCTGTGCGGGGCTCCGCTGTTCAGCCGGATCAGCTCGAGGTGCGGCGTGAACACTGGGTCGCCAAGGAGTTTCCCAACTCGGACCCGCCGCACACCTACGTGGCGAAACTGTCCTCGGGAGAACTTCAGTTGGACGTCGAATTCCCTCGCGGAAGGGAAGTGACGGTGGAATCCGCCGACGGCCAGCGAGATTCGGTGGTCTCGGACGGCCGACACCGCCTCGACCTCACAGAACTACAACCGTACGTGCGACTCTGGAACGTTCACGCGGAGGAAGTGGCCATCAGAGGAGAACATTTCTCGCCCCTGGTGTTGGGCGATTTTGACTTCACCGCCGACAGCGAGTGCTTGCAGGCGTGGTTCCGGGACGAATTCCTGGGCGCCGGCGACAGGATTCTTCTCGCCCACGAGTGCTTTCGGGAGCGCGGCTACGGCCAGCGGGCCCACGCGGTGCACGAAAACCACGTACCGGTGGGCGGGAACGGCATCACCCTGGATCCGAGTTGCGTGGATTACTCCCAGGCGTGGGCGCCCGGCCACTCCGGCTGGATCCAGCCGCAGTGGCTGGTCGTGACAGTGGAGGGATTACGGGCCTACACCGGCAAACGGCTGACGGTGTTCCTGCATTGTTACAGCCCGGACGGGGTGGATCGCGCATACCATGTGATGGCAAACGAAAACCTGCTGGCCGGCCGGTTCTGGCGAGTTCCCGCCGGTTTTGAGGGCCGGTTTGATCCCGGCGGCATCCTCGCCTGGGACGTGCCTGCCGATATCGTGGACCAGGACCGGGTGAACCTGCTGATTTCCCCCCTGCGCAAGCCGTGGCACATGATCCACCATTGGGTGCGGGACGGCGGGTTCGCATCGATTCTGAACGACGTGTGGGTTGTGCAAAGGGGAGACGGAAGCCAGTGATGCCGTCCCAGGATGTGTAAGTCGTTGCACTGCAGGAATGTTAGGGGGGGCAAGAGGCGTCTCTGGATTTGACACCTTTATACAAGTGATGTTCTGTATGTGTACCGTTCCCCACCGACACTCTCGGTGGTGGCGACACGAAACACAAAGAGACAAAGAGGTGAGCAGTGAAGACGGCAATGAGAAACTTGATTGTGGTGGTTCTGAGCGGCACGGTGGCAACGTGGACGGCGGTGAATGCGCCGGCGGGACTCCTCAACGACACCTTCGATACCCCGACATCTGAGGACATCAACAGCAACCTGGGGGGACGGCAGACCGGGGACAATGCAACCCAGGCGTGGACAATCGATCGTCCGAGCAATCTGGGCGTGGGGAGCTTAACGCAGGTCCGGGGCGCGATTACGAATGAAGGTCTGGCCAACGCGCTCTGGATACGCGCCGAAACCGATCATACAACATTCAATGAGACCGTGGCCGGCATGGATGTTTCCTGGGTTACCGTCAGCAACTATGTAGTATCCTTCGACATGAAGAAGCCCCTGGACAACGACGCGAATAACCATGTCGGATTCGGCCTCCGAAGTGTTACCGATACGGATGCGATCGCCCAGTGGGTCGACGATTCAGGTTTTCTCTTCAGCGTGCGACATAACGGCGCCTATCTTTATCACCAAGTTGGCGACCCCTCGGTGACCCAGGAGGCAGGTCCTCTTCCCAAAGACGCGAATGGCTTTTATAACGTGAGCTTTGAGGTCGACCGCGGCAGCAACCTGGCGAAAGACCTCAGCGTCGGGGGCATAAACCTTGGTGACTTCAATCTGCCCGCCTTGTCAACGGGGAGAACCGATAATATCTACTTCATTGTATCCAAAGCCAATCCCCAGTCCGGGCCGCAACACGCGGGAATAGACAACTTTGAGATTCGCTTGCTCGTCGAGGATGTGACATTGACCCAGGTCGATAACGTGAACTCCACCTTCTTCACGTTCGACAGCAGCCAGGGAGTGGAGTACGGCGTCGAATGCAGCACCGGCGGGACGAACTGGGTCTTCACCGGACTGACCGTGACGGGAGACGGAGGCACCATGTCCGTCTTCGACCCCACCGGGACCGATACCAACAAGTCCTACAGACTGGTGATCTCCGGCCCGTGATGGGGTAAAGTAGCAAGACCCTGCCCCCACTCGCCCAGTGCCGGTAGAGGCGGGGTTAGGGCACTCCGTTTTCTGACCCCGAAGGGGTTGCATTCCAAAGCCGGGGGTTCCACCCCCGGAACATTTCATCAAATCCAGGCCGACCCTGAAAGGGTCGCACGGTGGGCTCCTCACCGGTGTCATCGCAATCTGTAACACTGCACGAGCCATCAATCCGTTTCCCCACCGGCGCAGGGCCGGTGGGGTTGGATCCGCCTTCTTGATGATCTGTCGTGACATCCGCGCTCACAGCAGGAACAGTGTGAGACATGCGGGCAAAGCTGAAATGGTGGGTGTACGCTGGGATCTTTCTTCTCCTGCGGCCGTCCCCTGCCTTGTCCGCCGAGGACCCCTCCCTGGAGGGGGGGTGGCAGGAGTACCAATTCCAGTCGTTCAAGGAGGCGGCGCGACGCTTCGACGAGATTGAAGAAACGACGCCGGATGCCGCAGCGCGCCGCGAAGCGCGGTTGGGCCAGGCCATGACGGCGCAGTTCCGTGAAAGCGGCCGGGATCCGAAGGCGGCGGGAAAGACTTATCAGCAGCTCGAGGAAGGGGATGCGTCGGACGCGGTTGGTCTGCTGGCGCGATCGATGCGGGCCGAGTTGCTGGCCGAAGCCGGCGACCTGGACGACGCCAACCGGATCTGGGACGAAGTGATCACGGGACACCCGGATACTCTGATTGCCCAGGACGCCCTGCTACGCCGCACCCTGGCCAATATGGGTCCCATGGTGTCCGATCAAACGCTCGAAGCCGTGCACCTCATGGCGCGCCGGAGGGAACGATTCCCTGCTCCCACCCGGGAGCATCCCGGACTCGCGCCGGTGATGGATGCGTTCGCCGGAGAGGTCTATTTCTGGCGCGAAGAATACGGCAAAGCGCGCGAAGCCTTCATCCGCTCGGCCGAACTTCGCACCCTGAAGACGGCCAGCTATCATTCCGTGGCGAACACGAACATGCGGATTGCGCGCATTTCCGAAGTGAAACTGGACGACCCCAAAACGGCCGGCCGGTACTACCGGCGCCTGCTGATCGACACGCCCAACGACCCGCGGATGTACTATGCCATGGAACGGGCCGCCGACCTGGGAAGCGTGACGCGCGCGGAAGTGGAGGCCATGGAGCTGGCCGGATTCACCCCCGAACTCCTGGACTCAGTCTTCGGCGTTGAGACACCTTGACCATGGCAACACCCGCCTCTTCAAGATGGATCAACCTGCTGGGTCTCGGCGTGCTGGTCTTCTGCTATCTCGGGGCGCTGGTGAACGTGTTCCGGATCCAACGGGACGAATTAACCCACGAGACCAGCCGGATCGTTCACTGGCAGCTCGAGTCGGGCGTGCGGGATGGTGTAACCGAAATGATTCG
>CAZTAB010000137.1:0-28170 GCA_964611475.1 uncultured Verrucomicrobiota bacterium
ATTTGCAGGTTGAACTTCTGGATGGAGAAGAAAAACCAATCAAGGGTTTCACCCGGGAGGACTGCGCGACGCTCAAGGGCGACCATACCGACCTCGCCGTGTCCTGGAAAGGTGGAGACCGCGCGCCCGCCGGCGCCGCACAGGCTAGATTTCACCTCAAGCGCACGCTCTTTTACGGATTTGAGTTCGGCGACGCCTGAAACAGTACGTAGTATGCTATATAGTGTTTTTGTGGATGAACAAAATGAGGAATGTGGTGGCGGAGCGGGCCACGGATCACACCGGATGAAAGAAAGAAATAAGACATGAGAACGAGCATCATCGTCTTCATAAGTCTGCTTTGCGTCGGCCCCGGCTACGCAGCGGTCACCAACATGACCGCGGAGTTGGAAGAGGACCACCAGCTCTCGATGGAGTTCGAGACACCGCACACCGACTGGGCCCAGCCATATGCGCAAGATCCAGTGAAGGTGCTGTACTTCGGGTATGGGGGCAGCAACCGGGGCATCGAGGCGCGTGACCTGGTGGAATTGAAACAACGGTTCGATCTGGAGGCGGAAGCAGCCTTCTTCCAGGGCGTTCCTGACAAGCTCGAATTTACCTGGGTCGGCGGCGAGGAAGGAGTTGTCCGCATCGAGGACATGATTGGGGATTCAAGGTGGGACTGTTTTCTGTTCAATGGAATCTCTCCCAACCTCATGCTCTCCTACCGGATCATTCGCGATAAATTCACGCCCGATTACTACGGGGCCGACGAGAGTGGGCGCGATCCCAATCAGGCAGGAATGGTTTTGATCGGAGTCGACGACCCGCATATAACCAAGGCAATAGACCGGATTCCCGACGACATCTCCCCCGTTCCCGGGGCTGATGCTTTCGAAACGCCCTACGGCCGTGTTGTTCGCCTGCCGCCCCGTCCGAAGATTGATTTTCATCCGGGATGGAAGGTTGAATGGGATCATTGGATGGAACGTGTTGGCCGCGCGGTGCTGTGGGCATCGGGAAACGAGCCGCAAGTCGCAGTGCACATTGAACTGCCGAAAGAGTCCGTGAACAGAACCGAGTTTCCGAATTCGGCAGCCCGCCTCCGGTGGACAGGCGAACCCGCAGGCGATGACTTCACGTTTTCGTCCCGGCTGCGTAGCGCCGAAGGCGCCGTGTTCGACTTGCCGACAAACTCCATGGAAGAAGGCGAAAACGAATTGACTCTGAACATGGCAAGTCCGGTCCGGGCTGGGAAATACCACCTGGATGTGTTCGGAAGGAGCGCGAAAGGCATCGAAACGTGGGCCACCACCGAACTCGAGGTCACCTCGAGCCGATCCGTGGCGGAAGTCCAACTGAAGCGCGACTGGGGTGAGAATGAAGACAAGATAGAAGGGCGGGTTGTTCTTGCCGGCGACAGGATGGGCAACGAGCACCTGGAGATCCGGCTGAAGGATGTGCACGGCCGTATCGTGTCGGAAGAGAAAGTAAAGCGGAGTGCCTCGGGTGCCTCGTTTTCGATTCCGGTCGAAGCGTGGATGCCCATGCTGCTGGAAGTGCGCGCGGTATTATTTTCGGAGGGGTTCGAAGTTTCGTCTGCGTACTCCTATTTTCACGCGGTTCGGCGCCGCCAGGGCCAATTCAACTTTGTGGTCTGGGCTCCCGGCGGCGCTTTCAGTGCCATTGACTGGCCCTACGACACGCTCGCGCCCTATGCCAGCCAGGCCCTTGCCCGGATCGGTTGTACAGCGCAACTGAACGGTACGCGGGCATCCTGGCGGGGATGGCCATTCCTGCCGGCTGCAGCCAACAACATTTCGCTGGTCCCATACGCGACCCGCATCACGACGAGTTGGGACGAGAACGGTTTCATGACCATCCCCCACACCACGGCCACCTGCTGGAACAACGAAGAGGCCATCGGGGAGTGGATTCGGAGCAATGTCCAAAAGTGCCGGGGCATCCGGCAGCATGGCGTATTCGTATACGGCCTTGGAGACGAGGGCGCCAGTTCCGGGTCCTGCGTCCATCCCCTTTGCATAGCGACCTACCAGAAGTATCTCGAAAGGGAGTATGGCGACATCAGCCGACTCAATAAATCATGGGACGAAGAGTACGCGGCGTTCGACCAGGTCGACCTCCTGGTGCCCGGCGACAACGAAGAGCAGGAAGCGCTTCACCGGGGCCTGAAGGCGCGATGGTACGATCGCCAGGCGTTTCAATCCTGGAATCTGGTTAACTACGCTGGAAAATTCGCCGCCGAATTCAAGAATCTGGATCCCAAGGCCATCAGCGGCTACGAAGGTTCGGGGCGTTTTGCCGACGGCGCTGACATCGACCTGGTTTGCCGCACCATGGGCTATTGGGCGCCCTACCCGGGCCTGCAGGACGAAGTTCTCCGGTCCATCGCGCCTCCCGGTTTCGTCATGTCCAACTGGATGGGATATCACAAGGGGACCGGCGACCTGCTGGGCCAGTACTGGCGCATGGTGACCCTCGGATTCGACAGCGTGTGGTTCTGGCGCTGGAGCAACCTCGGGCCATACAAGAAATTCGTCAGTTATCACGGATTGATCAACGGCGCCATGGTTCCGTTCCGCGCGGTCAAGGAGATGGTCAAGGATACGCAGGTCGTCCGGGACGGGCTCGGCGTGTTGTTGCAGGAGTGCCGGCGGGAAGACGGAGGTATTGCCATGCTCTATTCTTTCCCGTCCCAGTTCGCGATCGATACCGGCCCGGGCATCTCGTACGGCGACGCGAAGGGTCACGAGATGGATCCGTTGAAGGACCATCCCAACCGCGACGGGAAGGAAAGCCTGATCGTCTATGAAAAGAACCATATTTCCTGGCACCGTTCCCTCCGGGCCGTTGGGTTGAATTTTTCGTATGTAACGGACCGGATGCTCCGCCTCGGCGAATTCAACCCGGGCAAGTACAAGGTGGTGATCCTGTCCCAGATCGAGGCCCTCGGGAAAACGGAGGCGGATATCCTGCGCCGGTTTGTCGCTGAAGGCGGTGTGGTCATGGCGGATATTCGCCCGGCGGTGTACGATGGCCACTGCAAGCGGTCCGAGCCGGGAACCCTTGATGACCTTTTCGGCATCCGTCGAATCTCCGACAGTCACGCATCCATAACGGGCGGCACGGTAAACGGCATGCTCGGCGGGACCCCCATCTCCGTGTCACTGCCTGAATTGAAGGTAGACCCGGGGATCGAGGTGACGTCCGGCAAGCCAACGGGAATGGCGGGATCCGTGCCACTTTGCATTGTCAACGAAATCGGAAAGGGCCAAGCAATTCTCCTCAACTTTGCCATGGATTCCTTCCCGCTTATCAATACGAAGGACGTGCCCGAGGGAGCGGTTGGCTTCATCCGGGCGTTGCTGGCATCTGCGGGTGTAATGCCGGAAGTCATCCTGACGGGGGAGAAGGGGCAGGCCGTGGTCGATACGGAGGTCACACTGTGGAGAGGCCCTGGCGGCGTGGATTTTGTCTCCTTCTTTGGCGGCATGAGCATGGGAAGAGGGCGCAGGATCCTGTATGTGGCAGAGGACGAAACAGTCAACGTGAAATTGTCCCGAGCGAGGCACGTGTATGATTTTCGGGCAGACCGCTATCTTGGACACACGGACCGGTTTACCACCAGGAAACTGGGAAACCGCGCCACCTTCCTCGTGATGTCGGACAAAAAGCTGAACCCGCCGGTGATGAATACTTCCCGTGTGGACTGGCGGCGCGGGAAACCCGGGTCGGTGGGGCTGGCCTATCCGGGCAGTGGTGCCTCCCATGCGGTGCGATTGGAATTGTACCACCCGGACGGCGCGCGGGCCGAGTGGCAGGACCAGGTTCTTCTCATTCCGCCCGGTGGAACAAACGCCGTGGTGCCTGTCGCGCACAACGATCCGGCTGGAGCGTGGACGGTGCGGGCGCACGATTTGTATACAGGCGAGGCCGTTGACGCAAAGATTTCAGTGCGTTGAGTTTTGGACCGTATGATGGGACCAAAGCGATCGAGGGTGCGACTTCGTGGATTTGAGATCGCTGTAATAGTCCTTGCGGCCACACTCATATCCTGCACAACACACCAGCCCGTACTTCGAAAGGAATCTGCCATGGGAGACAAGATCGAGCTGCGCCCCTACATCTGGGACGGACCCTACTCCGAAATGCGGCCACAAGGCGCTACGCCGCATGACCCGGGCCTGTGCGCCGATGCGCGAGCCCCATGGATGAAGGATGGAGACCGGTTGATTCTTCGCACGAGCGAAATCGTCGGTTACGACACCGGCTACTTCTACGACGACCACTTCCCAACGCAGGAACTGGAAACCCGGGGCAAACACTACCGGCATCTCCCGTTCGGGTGGAACCGTTCCAGGACCCGGGACAAGCTCTCCGCAAGTTGCACGGTGCCGGGAAAAGGCTGGTTCGGCCTGACGCTGACGAGCCACGAGGACACCATCGATATCGAGATGGCGGTTCGAAACGACACGACCAACCGGATGGAGTACGTGGACTGGTATTTTTGCGCGGTCGGGTTTGAGTCACCCACCATTGGTGATCGGAGCCTGGAGCGCACGCAGGTGTTCGACGGATCCGAACTTCGCACCCTTGCCCAGATCAGTGGCGTGGGCATGGGCGAGGAGATGGTGCTGGTCGATGGCCCCGGGGGCGCCGACGGGTTTGTGCCGAACCTGCATGCATCGCACAAGCAGGCGGATACCCGCGCCATGGTGCCCCTGGTCATGATCGGAACGGTCGACGGGACCCACACGGCCGCGCTCGGCTTCGAGCGCGCCCACACCATTTTCAGCAGTGCCGGAAACAAGTGTTTTCACGCCGATCCCTTCTTCGGATCCGGACTGGATCCGGGCGAGGAACGGAAAATGAAGGGACGGCTCTACCTGATGGAAGGAACGCCCGAAGACGCCCTGGCGCGCTTCCGGCGGGAATTCAAGATCCCGTAGCACAGCCCTTGGCCTATTCCCTAGCTTCGGATGACAAAGCATCAGGACGCCGCGTCGGTTTCCGCGCCGCAGTACAGACACTTCGGATTGTAGGGGGAAACCGGTCGCCCGCAGCCCAGGCAGGTCGCCATCTCGATCTCCTCATCAGCAGGCTTTCCCAACGGCACATCCAGAATCTTGGCGAGGGCGTTGACGAATTGCCGGGACTCTTCCTCCTGCGTGCCTGAAAAGTCCACGACATCGTCATTTCCCAGGAGTAAGCCTTCCCACCCTGTCATGACGGCGCCTTCGCCCCGGAATGCGCACACGCGCAGCCTGTCGTTGTCTCGTGTCATGATATCGATGTGGAAGGTTTCTACCTGGTCCTGACGACCCAGGCCATCCGCCGACCATCCCCAGTCCGTTCCCAGGGAACCGAATCCGTAGTCCAGATAGTGGACATCGTCGAATTCGAGGATGCGCTGCGAGACGAAGAAGTACCCGAGCCTGCTTCGCTGGATAATCTGTTGTTGCGCGGGCCGTATCTCCGTGGTCACCCGGCGCAGGAACAGCGTGAATAAACCACCGAGAAAACCTGTTTTGATAATCAAGACGCCGCTCTCGACACGAATTGACGGCCGAAGGGTGAGAAAGCGAAGCTGTGACCTGAACAGGCTCAAGGGACCCGGTCAGCTGAAGCCGTCCGCCTCCCCGGCGCGGATGGCGAGTGCATCCATGATCATTTCCCGCACGCCCCACTTCGGCTGGTAGCCGATCCAGGTCCGGGCTTTGGTATTATCGCAATCGTAGACCCATCGAACGGGCGCACGGTACTCGAGAACAGGCATTCCGCTTACCTCCGACATCACCGCCGCCGCCTCTGCGTATGTGATCGGCGTGGGGGCGGAAATGTTGAATGCCTCGCCGTTGGCCGCGTCGGATTCCATGGCGCATACCAGTCCGTGCGCCACATCGCGCGCATCCACGAGCTGGTAGACCCAGGGCTTCCCGTCGGGCCCTGTTGCGGCGCAGGGCTGATCATTGGATTCAGCGATCTTTTCCAGTTCGACCCAGGGTTCGCCCAGGTCTTTTCGATAGAGCTCGCCCTCGGGATTGTTCTTTCCCACCTTCAGGATGGAAGAGACGAATCCCACGGACCAACGGTCCAGAATCGCTTCCCCGCTGACGATGCCTGAAGGCCGGATGACCGCGGCCTGCAAACCGGACGCGGAGGCGTAACTCCGCACGATTTCCTCGCCGACAACTTTCGACAGGCAATAGGGATTCCGGGCCCTCTTCGGGTGGTTCTCGTCGACCGGGTGGTAGGCGCATGCCTGTTCATGCGAGTCGTTCGGATAAACGCCGCTCGAGCTGATGATCACCAGCCGAATGAGTTCGTCCGCCCGGTCCGCGCAAGCTTCGGTGACGTTGAACGTCGCCATCACGTTGTTTTGAAAGTAGTCACCCACGAGATTTGCGGTGTGGAGCACAGCACCCACGTTCTGAACCGATTTCTTGACGAATTCGCCATCCAGCAAATCGCCGGACACCGTTTCGATGTCCAGACCGTCAATTCGACCCGCGCACGGATCGTCCGGCAGGATCGTACCCCTGACTTCGTGATTCGCGGCCAAAAGCTGCCGCACCAGCCGTGAACCAACCTGCCCCGCGGCACCTGTTACCAGAACCTTCATCTCGTGACCTCCATCTTGTCGTACGTTTCCCTATCCAACCGGCAGCGTTCCGAAAAATCATCAATCGTGCCCTTGAAGACATGTAAAATGCTGCGTCCTTCGCCTGTCTTTCCCGGCGCCACATCGCCGAGCAGCGGATCCGCGTGGATACACGGCAGCCCCGGGTTGTTGAAGACGTACGCAGGCTGTGGCGCCGTCATGCCCGCGATCCATCTGCCATCGGAAGAAACGACGCAGACGCTTCCATGGTCCAGCTTTCCCGAATAGCGGTTCTTGATCTGGGACAGCAACCACAAGGAATCAAGGTCGGGGCCTCCGGCAGGCTCGTAGGCGGTCAGGGCCCCCTGTGGGATCGAATCCGCGCGGACAACGTCGGAGAGTTTTTCCCATCGGCCTCCAATGGGAACAAACGTCCGGTCGAGAGCGGGATCGGAAAACAGGGGCGCCTGCTTGAGAAAGAAGCAGGTAAATGCGTTTGAATTTTTCCAGAGCCGGTTCGTTAGATTTGTCACTTTCACGCGCGCTTCGACGCGTTCCCCTTGAAAGACAACGTCGACATCCGCGCGAATGGTGTCCTTCACGGTATCGGTAAACGCGGCATGGTTTTCCTTTACGACCCAGGTCCCGGGCGAAGCGAGACCCCACGGCATGGGGTCCGATTCGGTATCCGACACCAGCTCGGGAATAACCAGCCGGAATACCTGATCGGGAAGCGCGGGGTATTCGAAGTAGATGGTTTGGCGATCGCTTTCCCGGTTTTTGCCCGGGGTAATCCTCACGATGGCCTTGGCATCCGTTGAATTCATGGCGTCACTCTGTTTTGCGAAAAGGCCGGACCCGTCGCCGGCCAGGGCGATGGTGCTCCCGATTCCGGCCTTCAGAAACCTGCGCCTGGAGAGATTCCTGTTCTCCGAAATCATGAAACCAATGTCATACCTGATTTCACTTTTCCAGCAATGACAAAAGTAGGCAGGGGCTGCGTGCCTGTCCAGCGGCCAGTTGGCAAACCCTGGAGGGTGGGAGGTGGGCGCGGCCTCTCCTTGTCCCCTGTAGCTGCCGGGTTGATTCACACACGGAGGTGCTGCCCCATTGCGAAACATTCTACGGAGGCCGCGGGACTGTCGCTTTGCCCCTTCCCCTGACACCTCGATACGGAGTGCTCGGTATTTGTTCCTGACCGGAGGGTCTCCATGGAGGAAATGTCGGAGAATTCCGCCCCGCCCCTCGCCAAGAATTACAATTCACCCGCAAAGTGACAGCTAACCTGCCGGCCGGGGCTGCCCTCCCTGAATTACGGGCGCTCGTTTTTGTATCGGTCGGTGGCAAACGGACAGCGGGGGTGGAAGGGGCAGCCACCGGGCATGTCCCCGGGGTCGGGGACCTCTCCCAATAAGGGAACGCGCGCTTCCTCGTGCGTTGGATCAGGGCGGGGCGCGGATTCCAGGAGGCCGGCGGTGTATGGATGCAGCGGACCTGAAAAGAGATCCTCGGTCGCGGCCGCTTCTGCAACACGTCCTGCATACATCACGACAACACGGGTCGTGAAATGACGAACCACACTCAGGTCATGCGCGATGAACAGGTAGGTCAACCCAAATTGTTCCTGCAACTCTTCCAGTAGGTTCAGGATCTGGGCCTGCATCGAGACATCCAGCGCGGAGACCGCCTCATCTGCCACGATCAGGGAAGGATTGAGCGCAAGTGCGCGGGCAATGCCGATCCGCTGTCGTTGTCCGCCGCTGAACGCATGCGGATACCGGTTCAGGTACCTTTCATCCAGGCCCACCTGCTTCACGAGGTTCCGGACGCGTTCCTTCAGCTCGCCTCTTTTGGCCACGCCGTGCACGATGAGTGGTTCGGCGATGATTTCGAGAACGGTCATCCGGGGATTCAGCGAAGAATAGGGATCCTGAAAAATCAGCTGCATGTTCCTCCGGAACTCGCGAAGTTCCTTGCGGTCGAGCTGCCGCACATCCACGTCCCGGTCGCCATCGCGGAAAAGGATGCTGCCTTCCGTGGGCTCCACGGCCCGCAGTATGCATCGGGCGGTGGTCGATTTCCCGCAACCGCTTTCTCCCACCAGGCCCACCGACTCGCCCTGTTCGACGTGAAAGGTCACGTTGTCGACCGCGCGCACCACACCGCCTTTCTTCCCAAAAAAAGTCGCGCGTGCCGGGAACTCCTTGGTTAGCCCGGTGACGGTGAGGAGGTTTCTTGTTGCCTCGGAATTCATGACTGCTGGTTCATGGCCTCCATCCGGTGATTGACGGGAATGAATGAGGAATGACGGAATGCCCAATGACGAGGGAAGGTTAAATGCCCGAATAACGGGATCCTCGATTCTTTTTGGGACACTTCGTTATCCGGATGTGGGATTTCACTCCTCATGGGGCATTCTGTCATTACTCATTTTCCCCGCTGTCGTCGTACAACCGGCACGCGGCCCAGTGTCCGTTTTCCACTTCCTTCAAATCCGGGGGATCGCCGGTGTCACATCGTCCCTGGATCGCCTGGCTGCAGCGCGCATGAAAAGGGCAGCCGGGTACTTTTGCAAAAGGCTCGGGAACCGACCCCCGGATCACCTTCAGCCTGCCGGATCGCTTCTCCATTCGAGGGATGGATTCCAACAGGGCCTGCGTGTAGGGGTGTCGCGGGTTGGCGAAGAGTTTTTCAACGGTCGTGGACTCGACGATCCGACCCCAGTACATGACGGAGACGCGATGGCAGGATTCGGCGATGACGCCCAGGTCGTGCGTGATCATGAGAACCGCCATGCCGAATTCCCCCTGCAGATCCTTGATCAGGGCGAGGATTTGCGCCTGCATTGTGACGTCCAGGGCCGTGGTTGGCTCGTCGGCGATGAGCAGCCGGGGACGGGTCGCCAGGGCCATGGCGACCATTGCCCGTTGCCGCATGCCACCGCTGAGTTGAAAGGAGTACGAGTCGATCCGCTGGTCTGCCCGCGGAATGCCGACACGATTCAGCATTTCGATGGCGATCTCGCGCGCACGTTGTTTGTCGGGCTCGCCGTGGCCCAGAATTGCCTCCATGATCTGGTTGCCGATGGTATGGACAGGGCTGAATGTGGTCATCGGTTCCTGGAAAATCATGCTGATATCGCCGCCGCGAACCGCGCGAAGTTCGTGGCTGCCCGCCGGCAGCTGCGCGAGATCCAGGCCCTCCACATCGTCGCCCCCCTTGTACAGGCGGACGCGGCCACCTGCGATTTTCCCGGGCTTTGGCACGATTCGCATCACGGCCTGTGCCGTTACACTCTTTCCGCAACCGCTTTCGCCAATCAGTCCGGCCACCTCCCCCTGGTTCACCTGGAAATTCACCCCGTCCACGGCACGGACCGTGCCCTGGTCGAGGTGGAAATGAACGTGCAGGTCCTCGACGGTCAGGATTGGGGAAGAAATTGAGGTTGGGGCCTGTGCGTTCATGCCAGGAATTTGTGTCCGGTTGTCTTGCCAAAATGAAAGCGGGGCAGAGAGGCGAGGAAAGGTTGCGTTGCCGTTGTTCTTTGCCCGTCAGGATCCGATTTCTTTCTCATGTTTGGTGCTTCTTCCTCGTTTCACTCTCAATGATACGGATCTGCGGCGTCTCTCATCCCGTCCCCAACAAAATTGAATGCAAGAACCACGACAATCACGAACAGGGCGGGGGCCATGATCCAGGGGTATGTCGCGATGGTCTGCACGTTCTGCGCCTGCTGTTGCAGGACGCCCCAGCGGATGACCGGCGGGCGAAGCCCGAGGCCGAGGTAGCTGAGCGTCGTTTCGGCCAGGATCATGCCCGGAACCGAAAGGGTCAACATGACAATGAGGTAGCTGAGAAAAGAGGGGAGCAGGTGTTTGCGAATGATGCGTCCTTCCGGGGCCCCCGCCAGCCGCGCGGCCATGGCGAAATCCTCCTCGCGCAGGGAAATGATTTTTCCCCGAACCACGCGGGCCAGGCCGGCCCAGCCGAGAATGCTGAGAATCACGACCATTCCAAAATAGACCTTCAGCGGCGACCAGGTCGTCGGGACTGCCGCGCTCAATCCCATCCAGAGCGGAAGCGTGGGGAGACTCATCAACGTTTCGACGGTCCGCTGAATGATGTTGTCCACGGTGCCGCCGAAGTAGCCGGAGATACCGCCCATGATGCACCCGATGGCCATGCTCAGAAACACACCGACCAGGCCGATGGACAGGGACACGCGGGAGCCGTAGATAATCCGGCTGAGGAGGTCCCGCCCGAGATGATCCGCGCCCAAGAGGAAAACTACGTCCCCTTCCGCGGTGCCGAAGAGGTGGCGGTCCCAGGGAATCAATCCAAACAGCTTGTAGGACGAACCCCGGACGAAGAAATGAATCGGAACCCTCCGGGAGCGGTCTTCCTCGTAGACGCGGGTCCAGGTTTCGTCCTGCAGGCCGCCGGTCAACGAGTAGACGAACGGTTGGAAATGAAACCCGTTCTCGCTGACAAATCGAACCTTCTGCGGCGGCGCATTGATCAGGCCGGCAGCCCGCTGGTAGGGGCTGTATGGACTCACGAACTCGCAGAAAATCGCGCCCAGGTAGAACAGGATCAGGAGCATGCCGCTGAATACCGCCAGGCGATGCTTGCGGAACTTCCACCACATCAGTTTCCACTGGGAGGCGACGAGATATTTTTCCGAGTCGTCCGCCGAACCCCTGCTTTTCCCTGTGATAAAAGATGCCTTCATCGGGGGAATTCTACTCGTACCGGATCCGCGGATCCGACCAGGCCAGGATCAGGTCGGAAATCACGGTTCCAACGACCGTCAATGCGCTGAGAATCATGATGAAGCTGCCTGCGAGGTACATATCCTGCATCTCCAGCGCTTCCAGCAGCAGGGGCCCGGTGGTCGGCAGGTTGAGAACCACGGAAACAATAACCGACCCCGAGACCATGGCGGGCAGAATCCAACCAATGGTGCTGAGCATCGGATTAATTGCGATTCGCACGGGATACTTGAGTAGAAGTTTCCACTCGGAAACGCCACGGGCGCGTGCCGCGATCACGTACTGCTTTCCCAGCTCGTCCAGGAGGCAGCCGCGCATGACCCGAATCGTGCCCGCCGTCCCGGCGACGCCCACGATAAACGCCGGTAGCCAGATGTGCTTCATCAGGTCCACAAACTTTCCGAAGGACCAGGGCGCAATCGCGTACTCCGCGGAAAAGAGGCCGACCACCGTGTCCTGGAAAGCGGCGTACCAGCCGAACATCAGGAGCAATGCCAGGAAAAAGGCGGGAATGGAAATTCCGATGAACCCGACGAACGTGAACAGGTAGTCGAGGAACGAATATTGCCGGATGGCAGAGAAAATCCCCACCGGAATGGCGATCGCCCAGCTCAGGATGATCGAGCAGATCGAAATCATCATGGTCAGCGCAAGCCGCTCTCCGATCAGAGTGTTCACCGGGCGGTTGTAGATGAATGATTTTCCCAGATCACCCCGCAGCATTCCCGATATCCACAGAAAGTACCGCTCGTGCAACGGGCGATCCAGGCCGTACTGTGTCCGAAGCGTGGCGATTTCCGATTCGGATGCTTTTTCCCCCAACATTTCGAGCTGCGCGATCTTGCTCGTCAGGAAATCCCCCGGGGGGAGTTGAATGATAATGAAGCTCAGGATCGATACGGCAAGGAGCACCGGGATCATGTAAAGGACGCGTCTGAGGAGGTACCGAATCATCGAGGTTGGTCGTCGTCTGGAGATTCCGGGTTTCGAAGAAAAGGATACGCGCGCGCCATCTGACTGTACAGCCATTCCGGAACCATTATTTCAACCCGGGTTCTTTGCCCTGCGTGCTTCGCTGTCGACAACCCCCCGCCTGATTTCCATGCGCCACGTGCGTGAAACCGGGGACCTCCCTGTCACTTTCCTTCCACGAAAAACTGTTCCGCGTGATATAATGACGCGACACCAAACGGCCAGCCCACGAGCACCCCGTCACCCGGGACATTCTGCAGGCGATTGGCGGCCAGGACGGCATTCATGGAGCTCCCGACGAGTCCAATCCCATACAGGTTTTCCGATTGGCTCTCGACAATCTCTTTGCCGAGATGGATGCGTTCTTTTTTGTCGCCGGTTTCGCGCATGCGGGTCCAGGTCGCCCAGAGGGCTTGAATTTTTCGAGGCGGTTCCTCGCCGAGTCTTCCTTTCGAGTGAAACCAATCGGACCACAGGGGCGCCCAATAATTGATCTGTAGAAGTGGATGAAAGATCAACCCGATATCGGAAGAGGATTCACAAGGAAAGACCGCAAGGTCCAGCAGGTTCCCGTCGCGTTTTGTCATGACCAGCTCCGTTCGCACGACGCGCCAGCTCAGGAGCACACCAATCTCCGACCAGTAGTCCGCGACCAGCTCCATCGACTGGGGCCGGAATCCGCCCTCGATCACAACCGGATTGATGATCACCTGCCGGCCATCCGGCAGGTGACGCCAACCCTGAGGTCCTTTTCGCACCAGCCCCAGCTCATCAAGAATCCGGTTTGCTTCTGCCGGGTCGTGTTCCGCGTAGCTCTTTTCCCACTGCGGATCATAAAAACTGCTAGCCGGGTTTACGGTCCATTGCCGAGGATTGGATTTTCCGAAAAACAGGATCTCGTTGATCTCCTTGCGGTCAATGGCAAGAGAAAGCGCAATGCGGAACTGTGGATTTTGAAAAAGCTCCCTGAATACGGGGTCCGGATATGTTTGGTTCAGGAAAAGGGTAACCCTGCTTCCCTGGATTTCATGCCAGAAGCGAACCGAATAGTTTCCGCGTTCGCGGTTTGAAAGCAGCAATGGCGCGTTCTGCATCGGGGTCTGGGCAAAGTCGATTTCCCCTGAAACATAAAGCAGGTTTCGGGTTTCTTCCGTGCCGACATATTCGGAGTGAATGCGGTTGATGTAGGGTAGCTGGTTCCCCTTCGGGTCCACTTTCCAATAATATGGGTTTCGCTCCAGGATCACATGACCCGAAACCGGTGTCTCCATGACACGCCACGCGCCCAGCGTCGGGTAGTCGGGCGATGTCTGCGCGCTAATGAGGCGGACGGTGTGGTTCACGTCCCGAAACAATTCGAACCAGTGATCGAACCCGCGGTCCGACGCCGTCGCAGTGATTTCATCCATCGGCGCATATTTGGGGTGGTATCGCCGCAGATAGTGCTTCGGCATCAGCAGGGCGGCATCGTTTACGGATTGGATGAGCGCATAGAGGACGGAGCCGTAGGGTTTCCTGAAGGAGAGCCGGAAGCGCGTCGCGTCAAGAACTTCAAGGCCCATGGGCTCGTCATCTACCACGAAATTGGCGGGCGGAACCGGCGTGATGTCCTTGTTGAGCAACACGTCCTCCCAGGCAAACCGCACATCTTCGGTCGTGACGGGTTTCCCGTCGGACCAACGCATCCCTTCGCGAAGTTGAACCAGAATGGACCGGGCGTCTTTGGCCAGTTCCCACCTCTCCGCGACGTTCGGCTTGATGGTCACGCCGTCCGAGGCGAACCGCAGGAGCGGCTCCCTCATCATGTAGACTTCCTCAACCAGCCAGGTTGCCACGGGTGTGATTGTCCGGATCTCGCCTCCGTAGCGGCCGATGCTCTCAATCACCTCCACGACGGGAGGATTCGCCGGCAGCCGTTCCTGTACCGGGGGCAACTCGCCGGCCTCGACGCGTTTTTTCAGCATCGGGGCTTCCCCATATTCATTGCCATGACAAGCGATCGCGATCAGATAGAATTGGCTGGCGAATGTAGCCGGGTTCCAGTTCATATAATTTCGCTTGGATCAGCGATGGGGCAGCTCGGCAATCAATGTCCAACTGCAACCCATGACCCGCCTCCCGCATTACTCCTCGATGCACCACTGGGCGGGCTGGTGGATCACCGTCACGTTCCACGGCCACCCCAGCAGAGCACCATCACCCGGCAGATTGTGCATCCGGTCGGTGACCAGCACCGGGCCGATTGTTCCGCCGACGGCGCCAATGCCGTACAGGTCCTCCGCCTGCGCGCGCGCCAGCTTCTTTCCAAGACGGACCCTCTCTTCCTCATCCCCGGTCTGCCGGAGCTGCCGCCACGTCTGCCACAGGTCCTGAATGTTGGCGGGGGGTTCTTCGCCCCTCGTTCCGTTCGAGAGGAACCAATCTTCCCAGGCTGGCGCCCAGCACTGCATTTGCAGTGGTGTTCCCATCGCGATCCCGACGTCGGTCGCCGTATCTCCGGGATAGATCGCCAGATCGAGCTGGTTGCCGGTCAGCTTGGTGTAGACGAGTTCGTTGTCGACCACTTTCCAGCTAAGCAGGATTCCCAGCGGTGCCCAGTAGTCCGCCACAAGTTCCGTCATCTCGGGCCGGAATCCACCCTCGATTACAACCGGAGAGAGCACGACCTGGCGTCCACTTGGAAAATGGCGCCATCCCGCCGGTCCTTTTCGCTCCAGTCCGATCTTATCCAGGATCTGATTCGCGCGGTCCGGATCATACTCCGCATAGCTGCTTTCAAATTC
This sequence comes from uncultured Verrucomicrobiota bacterium, assembly GCA_964611475.1. Lineage (GTDB taxonomy): Bacteria > Verrucomicrobiota > Kiritimatiellia > SLOV01 > SLOV01 > CAUZEO01. The sequence goes on from CAZTAB010000137.1 coordinate 15,132, forward strand.
CGGCTCAAAGTAACTGCACGCGCGGTTTACGGTAGCCTGCCTTGGGATGCACTTTCCGAAATAGAGGATATCGTTGATTTCTTCTCGATTGATCCCCAGAGAAAGCGCGATCCGGAAGCGACGGTCCCGAAACAACTTTCGCAGCTCAGGATCCGGAAACGTCTGGTTCAGAAAGTAGGTGACCCGGGTGCCCTGATTTTCCACCCACATTCTGACGGAATATTTCCCTCGCTTCCGGTGGGAAAGTAGCAGGGGCGCGATATCGAGGGGATTCTGGGCAAAATCAACCTCGCCGGCGATCCCCTTCAGGTTCCTTGCCTCTGGATTGCCCACGTACTCCGAGTGTATTCCGTCAATGTAGGGCAGCTGGTTTCCCTCGGAATCCAGCTTCCAGTAATAGGGATTCCGCTCGAAGATCACGTGCCCCGTCGCCGGCTCGTCGATCACCTGCCAGGCGCTGAGGGTGGGATACTCCGCAGGGATCTTTCCCGACGTGCGCAGCGTTGTGTGATTTTCATCCCGAAACAGTTCGAACCAGTGGTCGAACCCCTTTTTCTTCGCCCGCGCGATCAACTCTTTTTCCGGCGTGTATTTCTTGTGGAACCGGGCGAGATAGTGCTTCGGCTGCAGAAGGCTGTTCGCCCCGACGGAATGAAGAAGCGCGAAGAGAACCGAACCGTAGGGCTCCTTGAAGGATAGTCTGAACCGGTAGTCATCCAGGATCTCGAGGCTCAACGGTTCGTCACCCGCCTTGTACATGGGGGAGAGCATTGGGGTGATGTCCCTATTCGATATGACATCGTGCCAGGCGAACTCTACGTCCTCGGTCGTGACCGGGACCCCATCCGACCATTTCATTCCCTTTCGGAGCGTAATCAGAATCGATTTCGCGTCGCCGGCAAGCTCCCAAGACTCTGCGACGTTTGGGACAACCGTGACTCCATCCGGGGCGAATCGCAGCAGAGGCTCGAACGTCATGTACATTTCCTCGACCAGGAAGCTGGCGACTGGAGTCACGGTCCGCATTTGGCCGCCATAGACGCCAATCCGTTCCAGGCACTGAATCACCTCTGGTTGGTCGGGCAGCCGTTCCTCTACCGGGGGCAATGTCCCGGCCTCCACCCGCTCCCGCAGCATGGGCGCCTCGTTGTATATGGCGCCTGCAACAAACGGTGCAAAGAACAGGGGGGCCGACCCCATGCAAACATATTTTGCGTGCGCAGGGAGAGTGGACCGTCGCCGGCGCTTTGGCACTTCCTCGGGGGGGGCGGGCCCCAAGCCGTTGTCAGGGTTCGCAGGTCCGGCCAGAAGCCCCGGGGCGCGCCCCGGGTGGAGGCAAGGAGGTCCCGCCGGTTTGCTTTGCCATTGCATTCCAGATGGAGCGCCGCCCGTGCGGAAATTTCTGACCATTGCATCCATAATCTCGAAATCAACTTTACCAATACCCGGGTTAGTCACCAAACTCATTCATGAATCCAAAGCAAACATCCACCATTCCCCCGAACGACGCCGGTGTCGTGGCCACCGGTGCCAGCCCGCATGCCCGCCTTCGCGCCGTTCCCATTCGCGCCGTCACCCTGCGCGACGGATTCTGGCGTCGTCGTATCGAGTCAAACTACCGGGCCGGGATCCCGGCGTTTGTGCGCTGGCTCGACCGGGATGAGCAAAGAGAGCCGTTCCCCACTTTTGCCCGGACCTCCGACTCCGGTGCCATCGGGGACGCGATCGACGCATTGCACCGAAACATCACCGGTCGCAACAGCCACCGGCTGGTTCATTCCTGGCGCGCAAGCGTGCAGGTGCTCCTCGAGGCGTGCGCGCTCACGCTGCAGTCAACCGACACCCCGGAGATTCGGTCGCTTACGGACGAGCTCGCAAAGGGCGTCGTGTCCGCCCATGACCATCCGGATTTCTTCGGTGCGTACTACGGTGAAAATTTTGAGATGTCGTACCAGTTTGGGCTTCCCGGCCATGCAATCCAAGCGGCTGTTGCGCACCATCGGACGACGGGACGCACCGAACTGCTCGACACCCTCCGCCGCGTCGCAGACCAGATCGTGGAGAAGTTCGGCCACCGCCGGGCCATCGATCACCCCTGCATCGAGATGGCGCTGGTCGAACTCTACCGGACGACGGGGGACTCGAAGTACCTGGAAACGGCGGGGAATTTCCTTCAGGCGCTGATGGACCAGCCGCCGCTGATTGGCCAGGGCTGCGGTGACTACGAATACCAGGAGACGGAACCTCACTTCGGGCGCCACGTGGTTCGTCAGACCTATCTCTGCGCCGGCGGAGCGGACTACTACCTTGAAACCGGGGATGCGGCATTCTGGGAAAAAGTGCAGGCCATGTGGCAGGACATGGTGACGGGAAAATCTCATATCACCGGCCGGTTGGCGATTGAGTACGCGATGCCGGAACGGATTGCGGCGAAACCCTATGAGCTCTGGGTCGGTGTTTTTCGGATTTTGCAGGACCACATCGTCCGGGGGGGAGAGCTTTGCGAGTCTGTTGGGAATCTCTACTGGAATTGGCGTATGCTCGCCGCGCATGGCGAGGCGCAATATGCCGATTACTTCGAAAGGGTCCTCTACAATTCGTTCCTGGCACACGTGTCGCTTGACGGATCCGGGTTCTTCTACGTTTGCCCGCATGCCACCGACGGCGATTTCCCGACGCGAACGGCGTGGTCCCATCCGGAGACCAGTTGCTGCAGTCCGAATGCGTTGCGAATGATCGCGGGCGTCCCGGGATATTTTTTCAGCACTTCCGATGACGGAATCTGGATTCACCTGTATGACGCGTGCGACCTGAACTGGCAGCTTCCGATGGGCTTGCCGGTGGAGCTTTCTGTCGATACCAGGTATCCGTGGGATGGGCTGGTGGAGATTGACGTGTCGCCTGAATCGGATACGGAGTTTTCGCTCTACCTTCGAATCCCGGCCTGGTGCACCGGCGCGTTCGTCCAGATCAACGGTGAACCTGCGGATGAAGAGGCGGTGCCCGGGCAGTATCTGGAAATTCGCCGGACCTGGAAGAAGCGGGACCGTGTTCGCCTTCATCTCGCGATGCCCGTGCAGGAAGTCGGGGTGGACCACCGAGCCGCCGAATTCGAGGGGAAGGTTGCCCTCATGCGAGGCCCGCTGGTCTACTGCTTTGAGAGTGTTGACCAACCGGACCGCGAAGCGTGGGATATTCAGATTCCCAGAAATCCCGACGCGAAGGAGCACTCCGGTACAAGTCTGTACGAAGTCCTCGGAGAATCGGCCGCATTCCATCCGGTGTTTCACGAGGAACTGCTCGGCGGTGTCACTGCGTTGCACGGTCGCGACCAGCCGGTGACGGCCGTCCCCTACTACGCCTGGGCGAATCGCGGACCCTGTGCGATGCGTGTCTGGGTGGACCGCTCGAAGTGAAGGGTTCGCCGGTAGAAGTTTTCATCACTTTTCTCCGGTTGGGCCTGACCTCCTTTGGCGGACCGATTGCGCACCTCGGCTACTTCCGCCGGGAGTTGATTGAGAAACGGGAATGGTTCAGCGAGGCACAGCATGCTCAGCTGCTCGCCATCTGTCAGTTTCTCCCCGGCCCGGCCAGCAGCCAACTGGGATTTACGCTGGGTCTGATCCGGGCGGGGTGGGCCGGCGCCCTTGCCGCCTTCGTCGCGTTCACGCTGCCCTCCGCGGTCCTGCCCTTGTGGGGTGCAGTTTCCAGCCGGCCGGCTGCGGCCCGTGCCATTGCCGGCATCAATGCCGCCGTGGTTGGTTTCCTGGCCGCGGCGCTCTACGACCCGATCTGGGTCAGCGCCGGGGTTGGATTCGCGCTCCTCTCCTGGCGAAAAATGTCGGCCATCTTTGTGGTTCTGTGGTGCATCGTGGCGAGTGTTTTTTTTGCATTGGCGACGAGCTGATTTCACTGGCCGAACGAGCGGGGCCCCCCGGGTCACGATGGGCCAATGAAATAATGCCTCGCGCGGGGGCGCGGAAGACACGGCTTGTAGACCCCCGTTGCGCCGCAAGGTTCAAGAGTTCCTGTCAGGGCGATGGTACGGGGTCGGAGTCCCTGCCGGACAGGAAGTTCATGAACTGCGACCACCACGGCTCGCCGGCTTCGATGGGCCAGCTGTTGTGTCCGGCGCCAGGAAAGACCCACTTCCGTTTCCGTCCTGTCAGGTCATCGAAAAGCCGCTCCCCATGAAACGGGGGAATAATCGAATCATCCCCTGCAATGCATACGGCAACACGAGCATCGAGGGCATTGAGGTTTTCCGCGTTGTCGTACTGGTCCCGTGCCAACCACTTCGCCGGCAGGTACCAGTAAATGGACTGGGCCAGGTCCGGGAGATTGTGCCAGGGGGTAATGGCTGCGGCGCCGGCGACCTGGATATCAGCCTGCGCCGCGCCGGCGGCGCCTACGGCGGCGCCGAGGGATTCCCCCATCACAAACAGGGGGAGGCCGAATTGTTTCCCGGCCAGTTCCACGCTCTCCCTTGCCGCGGACACGAAGGGTTTTTCACCCACGTCCCCACCCCGGGATCCGTAACCGGGATACTCGATCAGCAGGACCCGATAGCCAAGAGGGCACAATGCGTCGGCGTAGAAACCCCGGTCCTGCGCAGTGCCGGCATTGCCGTGGAAAACGAGAACGGTACCCTTCGCGGGAGGCCTCTCCGGTTCACGAACGAATCCGTGGTACGCCTCATCCGCCGCCGGCCACATCGTCAGGCCATGGCCTCCCGCCGCCTCAATTGTCCGATCCAGTGGCTGGTGGCCGGGGAAATAAAGCAGCTTTTTCTGAACGAAGTACACCGCACCGCAAATCAACGCGTAATAGAGGAGAATTCGCAATGGTAAACGGCGGAAGCCCTTCGGCAATGCCCGGAACCGGGCTCGTTCTTGTGCGGTACCCTCCACGGAGTAACGGTCAATCACCTTTGCGGTGGCATGTCAACACGAAGATCCCCGGCTGTAGGGCTGCTGATTCCAGGGAAAGTGGCTCTGGAATCCATTCTGTATTGCAGAAAGGGCACGGCCCTGAAATTGTGACGGGACCCTGGAGGAACCGTGGGAAGTGGACGGTGTGATTATGGATCAAGTACGATTGGGCGTTATTGGGGCCGGCATGCAGGGGATTTCCCATCTGCGGCAATTCGCTCGGCATCCCCTCGTTGAACTTCGGGCCATCTGCGATATCAACGATGAGTTGCTGAAGTCCTCCGCGGAAATATTCGGGATCCCTTTGCAGTTCACGGACTATGGGGAACTCGTTGCCGGCGATGAAGTCGATGCCGTTGTCATCGTGCTGCCCGATCATCTCCATCGGGACGCAGCAGTTCGCGCCCTGGAAGCGGGAAAACACGTGCTTCTAGAAAAGCCGATGGCAACCAACCTGGCCGCCGCCGCCGCGATTGAGGCAGCTGCCGCGAACAGCGACCGGTGTTTTATGTTGAACCTGTCGAATCGATGGATGTACGCCTTTTCCGAAGGCAGGAAAATCCTCGATGGCGGAGCCTACGGGGAAGTCCGGTACCTCTTCGCGCGCATGATGAACCGGATCGACCTGCCCACACAGTTGCTGCCCTGGCTGCAGAACAGCCACCCCGCGCATTGGATCGGTATTCACCGGCTCGACATTGCGCGGTGGTACATTGGCCGCGAGGCGGTCCGGGTCCGGGGTGTTGAGCGGTATGGGATTTTGAAGGGAAAGGGATTTGATGCGCCGGACGTATTCCAGGCCACGATCGAGTTTGACGGCGGGGCGATCCTTAATCTCGAGTGCGGCTGGATCCTGCCCTTGACGTTTCCCACCCTGGTCGATTCCCGATTTTACGCGGTCTGCGACAGCGGGGTCATCGGTATTGACCGCATGCGAAGTGAATTGATGCCGGCCGGTCCGGAGACGTTCGTCCTCAACACCCCGACCGCGGGCCCGGCCAATGATCAGGAGCCGGGACACGTGAACGCGGCTGCGCACCACTTCGTGGATTGCATCGTCGAGCAGAAGCCGCCCATGACCGGCGCCGCGGACGGTCTCGCACTGGCCAAGGTGCTCTGTGGAGTGGTGGAATCGTGCCGGCAGGACGGGAAAATTGTTGATCTCTAGGGAAATGGGATGAGTAGAACAACGAGCAAGAAAATCCGCGTCGGTCTGATACGCTGCGACACGCACGGGATGTGGTACGGCCCCATGCTGCAGAAGCACGATCCCTTGCTGTTGCGGGAATCGGTTCCCGAAGATGGAAGCAGGCAATACTCCTGGCAACGCGGTGGTTCCTGGTATTACCTGTACACCAACTACGCCAATCCGGAGCGGTTTACCGCCACGTTTGTCCCCGGTTTCGAGTTGGTGAAGCTGTGGGATCCGAACCGGGACGTTGCCGAACTGGCGGCGAGGGTGTTTTACGGAAAGCCCCGGGTGTGCGAATCCCCGGGCGAGGTGAGCGACGACGTCGACCTGGTATTCATTGCGGACTGCAATGGGGACGGGCGTACGCACCCGGAGCACGCGGCCCCCGGGCTGAAAAAGGGAGTTCCCACCTTTATCGACAAACCCCTTGCTTACACGGTGACGGAGGCTCGCAAGCTCCTGAAGATGGCGGATGCGGCAAACACACCGGTGATGTCGATGTCGATGATGCGGGTTGCTCCCGCCGTCGCCCGGTTTCGCTCCCGTCTTCCCGAGACTGGCGGTGTGAACTTCGGGTCCGTGTATGGAGGAGGCACCAATCCGGCAGGCCTGATTCATTCGATCAGTCTTGCCCAGGCCGCGTTCGGGACGGGTATCCGCTCGGTCCGCGCCTTTCCGGGCGACACCCAGATGCTTGTTCATCTCGACTATGGGCAGCGGCGGGACCGCCCGGCGAACGGAGTAACCATAACCTGCAACGTGGGCCCGACCTTTCATTGCGGCATGTACCTGAGCGCGATCGGACATCGGCGGAAAGTCGACTCCCATGACATCGGCGACTGGGAAAACCCGTGCTCTGCCGCGGAGGTTCTGAAGCGGGTTCGCAAGATGGTGCGAACCGGAAAAGCCACCGAGCCGGCGTCGGAAATGATGGAGTGCATCGCGGTGCTGCAGGCGTTTCGGGAGTCCGCGGAAAAAGGAAAGCCGGTGGGAATTCCATCCCTGCTTCGAAGAGCGAGGGCGGGGGCGTACCTGGTGGATGATCGGGTCGATGGATGATCGGCATCGGACACCTGGGCATCGGCGGAATGGGGTCCCTGCGGCTGGACCGGTTTCGAAAGGGCGGTGACGCGCGCAGCGTGATTGCGTGGTCGCGCTCCGAGAAAACGCTGGCGAATTACAAGGGGGGAGAAACTACGACGGACTGGCGGGTCGCGTTGGATCATCCCGCCGTTGAGGCGGTCTGCATTGCCACGCCGACATCCGTTCACTATGAACTCGCCTCCGCAGCGCTGGAAGCGGGAAAGCATGTGCTGGTCGAGGGGCCGGCCGTGCAGGGGACGGAAGATTTTGATCGCCTGGTGGAGACAGCCCGGCGCAACCGGCGCGTTTTCTACTGCGGCAGCGATTACCGGTTTCTGGAACCGTGCCGGGCCGCGGAGTTGGCCGTGCCGCACATCGGGCAGGTGCTGCGCGCCCAGATGGACAGTTCGTGGAGGCCGGCGGAGGGCACGTGGTACTACGACCAGGCAGTGTCCGGAGGGGTGTTTCTCTGTGTTCATATCTTTCCCTTCACCTTTTTGCACCTGCTCGGCGCCCCGCGGTGGGTTGCCGCCACGCTCGGGGATCGTGGCCGCTACGGAGTGGCGCATGTTGGGTACGACAGCGGGGCGTCAGGTATTGCCACCGGCGGATATCGAGACCAGGCGACCGATGAGGTCCTGATCATCGGAACGGAGGGAGTCATGCGCAGAGAGGCCGGCGGAAAATACGTCGTCGCACGCGGGGACAACACCGAGGAGCTCCCTCTTCCCCCGCTCGATTCCGTCGTGGAGGACAACGCCGGTTTCCTGCGGTGTATACGGGGCGAGGAGGATTGGGAGTCTCACCTCCCGCGGGAGCGGGCGGCGCATGCCGCGGCGGTGGCAGCCCGGGAGTCGGCCTCAGAAGCCGTGCGGGTGGAGATCTTTTAACGAATTCAGGATAACTGATCACATGGAGTACGCCCACATCCAGGGAGTGGAAAAGCCGGTCTCCCGGCTGGTGCAGGGGACGATGTTGTTCAATACGTCGGATCTGGAGGCGGAGTTTGCTCTGTTGGACTCCGTCCTCGCGGCGGGATTTACAACGCTGGATACCGGTCATGTGTACGGAGGCGGAGAATCCGAGCGCACGCTCGGGCGGTGGATCGAGGCGCGTGGAAACCGGGAACAGCTCGTGATCATCAGCAAGAGCGCCCATCACAACATCGACCGCAAGCGGGTCACGCCGTTCGACATCGCTTCGGACATCCATGACTCCCTGGCCCGCTTACGGGTGGATTATGTGGATCTCCATCTCCTGCACCGTGACGATCCTTCCCAGCCGGTTGGGCCCATCGTGGAAGCGCTCAATGAGCACCGGGCCGCCGGCCGGATTCGCGCGTTCGGAGGCTCCAACTGGCGGGCGGAGCGGATCGAGGAGGCAAACGCCTACGCCGATGCAAGCGGCCTCGTCCCGTTCGTCGCCAGCAGCCCGCATTTCAGCCTGGCGGAGGAATTTGAGGTGCCGTGGGAGGACGGCGTGACCATCGCCGGCCCCGGCAACGAGCAGGCGAGGGCATGGTATCGTGAAACCGGCATGCCCGTGTTCGCGTGGTCAAGCCTCTCGGGCGGATTTTTTTCGGGACGGGTCAGCCGCGATGACACCACATGCATGAATGAAACCTGTCTTCGCGCATATTGCCGCGAACCGAACTTCCGGCGCCTGGACCGGGTGCGGGAGTTGGCAAACGCAAAGGGCGTCTCCGTTCCCCAGCTTGCCCTCGCCTGGGTCTTGAACCAGCCGCTGAACGTGTTTCCCATTGTGGGCGGCGCAACCGGGAAAGAGGTCCAGTCGAATTTGAAGGCGCTTGAATTGACGCTTTCACAGGATGAACAGGACTGGCTGGACTTAAAATTAGTCGAGATATAACTTTCTGCCTTCATGTCAACGACCATCGGGATCGATACAGGAGGGACGTTTACGGACCTTGTCGCATTGTCCGGGGACGGGACCGTGCGGGTTGCGAAGGGCCCATCCCGACCGGATGCGCCGATGCGGGCGTTCTCGGGCGTTCTGAAGAAAAGCGGCATTGAGCCGCGGGAAATCGACCGCATCGTCCACGGCACGACGGTGGCGACAAACGCCGTCATCCAGCGCAAGGGCGCCCGGGTCATCCTTATCGCCACGGCCGGGTTCGAGGACATCCCGTTTATCCAGCGCATCAACCGGCGCTATGAATACAATCTGCAATGGAGCAAGCCTGAACCTCTTGTCCTCCGCCGGAATTGTGTGGGGGTCGACGAACGGGTCGACGCAAAGGGCGACGTGATCAAGCCCCTCACGCCCTCCTCGCTGGAGAAACTGTGCCAGGACATCCGGGAGCGGTCTGCCGGAATTCCACCGGATGCCTTCGCCGTTTGCCTTCTGTTCTCCTACGTGAATGCGGACCACGAATTGGAGATCGAGCGCCATCTTCACCGGCAGTTCCCGGGGATTCCCGTTTCGTTGTCATGCCGGATCGCGCCGATGTGGCGGGAGTACGAACGGTGTTCCACGACACTGGCGGACGCCTACGTAAAACCCCTGCTGGTTGGATACTGCTCGGAGATTGCCCGCGCGTTGGATGACCTCGGTGTCGCTGGACCCTGTAGCCTGTTGAAGTCAAATGGCGGAACCAGAGGCCTTGCACACGCAGCCGAACGGCCGGTGGACGCGCTCCTTTCGGGACTGGCCGGCGGCGTGGTCGGAGGCCGGCACTTTGCGCGGTCCACCGGGGCGAAGAACGCCATCACCCTCGACATGGGCGGGACGAGCTGTGACGTTGGCCTCGTGATTGAAGGTGAACAACAATTCACGACCGAGTTCGAGATCGAATGGGGTCTTCCGGTCGCCATTCCGGTCATCGAAATTCGAACGCTTGGCGCGGGTGGCGGATCGATCGCCGGAATTGACAAGGGCGGCATGTTGAACGTCGGGCCGGCCAGCGCGGGGGCGGACCCGGGCCCGGCATGCTATGGCGCGGGAGGAACGGAACCAACCGTCACCGATGCAAACCTTGTCCTCGGACGGCTGAATCCGGAGTACTTTCTCGGGGGGGAGATGGAACTGCACCCCTCGAAAGCGGAGGCGGCCATCCACCCGCTGGCCGATTGGATGGGTGCCGGGGTGGAGCAGGCGGCCCTCGCGATTCTCGACATTGCGGACGAAAACATGACCAACGCGATTCGGCTGTTGACCATCGAACGGGGGATCGACCCGCGCGGCTTTGTCCTGGTTGCATTCGGCGGCGCCGGCGCCCTGCATGCCATTTCCATCGCCCGGAAACTGGGCATCGGGACCGTGCTTGTTCCCCCGCATCCGGGCCTGTGCTCCGCGTTCGGCGCGGCGATTTCCGATCTTCGAGTTGAAAAGGTGCAGACCATCGCATCCGCCGCATCCGCCGTGAGTGATGAGGTGCTGCAATCCCGCTTCGAGGCGATGCTGAACGAATGCCGTATGGAACTGGCCGGAGAGGGGGCAACCGGGGAAACCCGTGAGTCTCTCGTGCTCAGCATGCGCTATGGGCAGCAGAACTACGAGCAGGACATCCCCTACGAGGCCAGCACGGGCCTCGCAGGATCCGTGGACGGATTCCACCGTCGCCACGATGCGTTTTACGGCTACCATTTCGAAGACGAGCCGATTGAGTTGATCCACCTGAAGGTGTCGGTTTCAGAGAGCTCCAGCCCTCCCGCGTTTGTGCCCGGCGGCAGTGGGAGCGGCCCCGGCCCCGAGAGACAACGTGCCGTTTTCGATCCCGCCGGCTCGTGGGTTTCCGCCACCGTTCGCAGGCGGGATGAACTGGGTCCGGACGACCGGCTTGAGGGTCCGGCGGTGATCGAGGAAATCGACTCCACCACGTTTCTTCCATCCGGAGCCGCGCTCCGCGTTGATGTCCATCGCAACCTGGTTGTCAGCGTGGAAGCGGGGGCGGCATGAAACCACCTCCCGCCATGGACAGCGTCACCCTCACCATCATCAACAACTATCTCGTCAACACCTGCCGCGAGATGGGGCTGGCCATGATGAAGACGTCCTACTCCTCGATTTTTAACGAGGGGCTCGACTTTTCATGCGTGATTTTTGACCGCGACGGAGAAATGATCGCCAGCGCGGAGTTTTGCCCGGCCCAGATCGGCGCGATTTTGTTCACCATGAAGTGGACGATTGAGGAGGTGGGCATTGAGAATTTCGAGCCGGGCGACGTGGTCATGCATAACGATCCGTATCGCGGCGGCTGCCACATGCCCGAACACACCGTCATCAAGCCGGTATACCACGACGACGAATTGTTCGGGTTCGTCGGCAACATTGCGCACGTTACGGAGATCGGGGGAAAGGCTGTCGGCGGGTTCGCGGCCGACGCGAGGGAGGTTTACCAGGAGGGGCTCCGGCTGCCTCCGGTGAAGATCGTGCGCCGGGGTGAAAATGTGGACGACATCTGGAGCATCATCCTGGCGAATCACCGGACACCGCGCACCTCGTGGGGAGACTTCCATGCCATGATCGGGTCGCTGCACGTCGCGGAGCAGCGTCTGCATGAATTGCTGGAGCGGTACGGAGCCGGCGTGATCCTGCGTTCCGGGAAGCAGCTCATGGACTATGCGGAAACGCGAATGCGGCGGGAGATCGCCGAGCTTCCAGACGGGGCGTATGAATTTGAAGACTGGGTAGAGAATGATGGAGTGACTCCGGATCGAAGATACCGGATTTTCTGTACGGTCACGATCCGCGGAGAGGAGATCGTATTCGACTACAACGGGTCGAGCCCCCAGGCGCGCGGACCGTGCAATTGCACCTACGGCGTGACCGCCTCGGCCACGTTCAACGCGATGTTGAACATTACGGACGAAAGTATTCCCAGGAATTCCGGCTGCTATCGCCCGATCCGGCTGGTGGCCCCCGAAGGGTCGCTCGTCAACGTGAAGCACCCGGGCCCCAGCGTCGGGGGAAACTCGGAGGTTCATGAGCGAATCGTTGACGTGCTGTTCGGGTGTCTTTCGCAAGCGGTGCCGCACCGCGTTGCCGCGTCAACCGGAGGCAGTTCCTGCAATTTTCTCTTCGGGGGTTTCGACCCGGACAGGGGGCAATACTACGCGAACTACCATATCGAAGGATGCGGTTGGGGAGCGAAGACGAACGGGGACGGCAACCCGGTTCAGTGTCCCATCAATGGAAACTGCCGGAACACGCCGATCGAGGTGTTCGAGACCCGGTATCCGTGGTTGACCGAGACCTACCGCCTCGTCGCGGGCTCGGGAGGCCCCGGTCGCCACCGGGGAGGGGAGGGAAGCATTCGTGTTTTCACGGCCCTCGCGCCGGAGATCACGGTGTCGAGCTTCATGGACCGGCATGAGACAAGGGCCTGGGGCCTGTTCGGCGGTGAGGAAGGCCAAAGCGGCGAACTCAGGATTCGGAAACGGGGCGAAGACCGGTGGAGGTCGTTTTCGGACGCCTACGGAACTGTATCGCCCAACAAGTTTGCCGATATCCGGATCGAGGAGGGCGACCAGGTGCGAATCGTGAGTCCCGGGGGTGGCGGATACGGACCGCCCTCGGAACGCGATCCGGGGGCGGTGTTGCGGGATGTACAGGAAGGGTATGTAACCGAGGATTTGGCCCGGGATGTATATCGAGTCGTGTTGGTTGAAGATAAACTTGGCAAATTGAGCGTTGACGAGAGGGATACGGATGCGTTGCGAAATGCGTGTAACACGAGTCCGCGTGATTAGCCGCGTTGCTTCTTTGAGCGCTCTCCATATGGTTTTATCGACCGTGAGTCTGTACTAGGCTTGGCCTACCTTAATGCTATGCGATTCGTCGTCCAGTGGAGCCGCGACATTACGCTGGAGTC
>CAZTAB010000138.1:0-3707 GCA_964611475.1 uncultured Verrucomicrobiota bacterium
CACGACGGTGGGCTTTCCCGTCATTGATGCCAGAAACGACAACCGGGGCACGTGCTGGGGCGACTGGGATGAGGACGGCGATCCGGATCTGTACATCGCCACCTTCGAATTCGACGTGAATCCGCCGCACGCGATGAATTGGCCCGACTATCGGGTACGAAACGATACCGGGACTTCCTTCGTTGTGAATTGGACAGAACCGCCCACGCCACTCCGCAGCCGGGGCGTGACCGCCTGTGACTTTGACCACGATGGCGATCTGGACATTTTCGTGTGCCACTACCGGCTCCAATCCAATAATCTGCTCATCAATGACGGATCGGGGAACTTCGTGAACATGGCTTCTACCTTCAACGCGGACGGGTTTCAGCAAAGTCACCCGGTCTCGCCGTTTGCCCATACAATCGGTGGGGCCTGGGGCGACTTGGATAACGACGGAGATTTCGACCTCTTCGTCGCGAATTTCGCGCATCCGCAGGGGTGGAACGGAATCCCAACGAACCAGCCCGAGTCCCAGTTCCTGGAAAATCTCGGCGCGGGCGGCAGCTACCGTTTCGTGGACCGGGCATCCACGGTGCAACTGGCCTACCAGGAATCGTTCGCCGCGCCGGCTCTCGCCGACTACGACAACGACGGGAACCTGGACTTCTGGGTCGGCACTGCCATCGAGAGCGGTTCGGTCGGCGATGAGAGCCCCGTGCTGTACCGCAATGAAGGGAACTGGAATTTCACCGACGTAACCACCGAGGCCGGCCTCGGAAACCTGGGCATCTCCTACCAGTCCGCCTGGGCGGACGTGAACGACGATGGAAACCTCGACCTGGTGACCAATGGAAAGATCTTCATCAACCTGGGAAGCGGAAATAACTGGCTGAAGGTCAAGGTGGACGGCATCAACCAGGCCAACGTGGGCCGCGATGCGATCGGCACCCAGGTCAAGATCGACCTCGGCGGCGGCAACCTTCTCGTTCGCCAGGTCGAGAGCGGCACCGGGGAACATTGCAGCAACGACCTCGTCCTGCACTTCGGGCTCGGCCTGAGAACGAATGACGTAGATCTCGAAGTCACCTGGCTGAATGGGAATACGCAGACGGTCCAGGATGTCGCCGTGAACCAGACGGTGACGGTGCAATAGGAAGTGACGAACGTCGAAACGCAGTCATCGTAGAAAAGCCGGGACCGCAGAAAGCAGGTTGGCCTTCCAGGCCGACCCGGGCGGGGAGTGACCCTATCCAAATCCGCGAACATCCGCGGTCAAAACACCACACACTTCACCCACCAACTGCCGTGTGTTCCGCAGGCAAGCGATTGAACCTTGCGGCAGACGCTGGCGAGTACCGGCTTCGTATGGTAGGATTTTTCAGGGTTTTACCGGTTCCGTTCGAGGACGAACTTGCGCGAAATTAGTGGCAGTTTAAACACCTATATTCGTTGGACGGTTGTCTTGCTGGTCCTCGTGGCGATGTCGGTATCCGTGCATGCCGCAGGGCCGGCGGGAATCGTGGTTGAGGACTTCGAGAGGTATTCCGTCGCCGACGGTTCGCACCTCGACCCTACCAGCATTCCCGGGAGCGGATGGAGCCGCAATGACCTGGGGAACGGGCCCGACTACGAGGTGGCCTGCTGCAGCGGCACCGGGGGGATTCCCGACGACGACACCTTCGACGGGTCATCCAAACATCTGCGTCTCCGGCGCGACAACAACGGATTCCCCGCCGAATCCCATCTACAGACCGATTTCGATCTTGCCGCCATGAGCGAAGGAACGGTCACGTTCGAAGTGAACCCGTCCGGTACCGGGGGCAACGCGGCATTCGTCGGCGGAATCCTGGATTCGGCGACCGGCAGCTACAAAGCCCGGGTCAGGTTTCGCGAGATTTCGGCCAACGCCGGCGACTTCGAAGTCTTCGGCAACAGCATGGGCGGCACGCCCCTGGCCATTACCTCGAATCCGGACGGGGATCCCGCCGCCTTCGACCGGTGGTTCCGAGTCGCGTTTACGGTCTATTCCAATGGGACTTTCGACGTCTGTATCGATGACATCGGGCCGACATCGCCCGCGTCCGCTTCCGGGGACGCGGCGCGGGGAAACATCCTGAACTATACCGGCGGCGCGGGCGTGGCGATCCCGGTGAATACCTTGCGCCTCGACGCGGGCGCCGGCAACGGGGGAAGCAACGATTCCCAGCCCACCATGATCGACAACATTACGCAGGATGTGGTTGGCGGGGGAGGCGGCACACCCGTCCAAGGCGTCACTCACCGTTCCGCAAAGGTCGTTGCGTTTCCGGCGGAAGCGGGGAAGGGTTTTCAACCGCAATTCTGTGACGATCTCCCCTCCGGCATCTGGACGGACCTGGGGAACGTGGTCCAGGGCAGCGGAAACCCGGAGAGGGTGTTCATCGCAACGACCGGACCGGTGTTCCGGGCTTACCGGGTGATGGAATCGTCGGCATCGCCCACGGCCCAGATTCTCGAGGACTTCGAAGGATACGGCGTCGCCAACGGATCCTATGCGGATGTCACGACAACGTCAGCCGCATGGTCCCGAAATGATCTTGGCAACGGCCCCGATTGGGAAATGACCTGCTGCAGCCCGGGGCATTCCGGTGTGGACGATACGCTTGATGGCTCCACCGCGCTCCTGGCCCTGCGGCGAGGGAACAACTCACCGCCGGCAACCACGGCCGAGTTGGACACGGACTTCTCGTTCGACGCGATTTCCGACGGCATTGTCGAAGTGGAAATGAACCCCTCCAGCGTAGGCGGAGGCCAGAACGCGTTTCACATGGCCATCCATGACTCGACCACCGGATCCGACGCGGTCCGAATCCGGTTTCGCGAACTCTCCAACAATTCGGGCGATTTCGAAGTCATGAATGAAGGTGGTGCGGTCCTGGCCACCGGCGGCGCCCTGGACGGCTACCCCATGGCATTCGACCGGTGGTTCAAAATCTCGTTCCGCATCTACGACGCCGGGACCTTCGATATCACGTGCCAAGACATCGGGCCGACATCTCCCTCGTCTGCTTCCGGCGACGCGGCTCGCGGCACCGTGCTGAGCCTGCTGGACGAACCCCTTCCCGTCGGAATCAACGCGATCGACACGCTACGGCTCCTGCCGGATGCCAGTGACGGGGGAGATATTGCGACCCAGCCAACGCAGATCGACAACATCGGCGCCGGTACGGTGATGGCCGCGCTCGGGGATCCGATCGGCGGCGTCGATCTCGACGATGCGCGGGAGATCACGTTTCCCACTATGTTTGGAAAGCAGTACCAGCCGCAGTACAGCGACGATGGCGGCGCGACCTGGTTCGACGTCGGCGAGGTGCTGACCGGGAGTGGCGGAGTGGATTCCGCATTCGATTTCGCGGTGCCCGCCCGGCAGTGGCAAGTTCTGGAGTTGACGACCTTCGGAGCGGGTCCGGCCGTGCTGGTTTGCTCCCCGAACGGCACGTCGCAAGGCTACGTGGACCTGGACTGGCTGACCGATCTCTATGCGCTGGGCTTCAAGCCGGATTATCTCGACTCGCATGCAGATTTTACCTGGAACCGGATCAGCCAGTACAACGTCCTGATCCTCTATGGAAGCCCTGCGCCCGATGCCACCAAGGTGATGGCGTTCCTGTCGGCGGGGCCGCGGCAGGCGGAGTACATCTCCCTGATCGAACAGTTCGAAAGCGCCGAGGAGGCCGAAAAGGCCT